>JAAOZZ010000085.1 GCA_012274175.1 Betaproteobacteria bacterium | reverse complement strand
CTTGTGGCGCCCGACCTTGTGCGCGCCCTCGATGCGTTTTTCCAGCGTGACACGGAAGGTGATCCCGAGCTTCTCGGCCACCGCCTGGGCCTCGCGCATCATCTGCGCGGCGAGCGCTCGCCCGTGGGAATCCTCGCAGATGCCCGCAAGGGTCGCGTGGGTGAGCGCCGAGATGGGATTGAATGTGAGGTTGCCCCAGAGCTTGAGCCACACTTCC
This sequence comes from Betaproteobacteria bacterium, assembly GCA_012274175.1. Taxonomy (GTDB): domain Bacteria; phylum Pseudomonadota; class Gammaproteobacteria; order Burkholderiales; family Usitatibacteraceae; genus Usitatibacter. The sequence continues at coordinate 4,363 of JAAOZZ010000085.1, read as the reverse complement.
GCGCGCACGTCCTCGAGCACCGGGCACTTCAATCCCGCGCGTATGAAGGCCTCGGCCACGCGCTGCACGCGCTCGCTCTTCGAGCCGTCGAGCTCGCCCAGGGCAAAGCGCTCGCCCTCGATGTGCACTACCTTGCCGGGGGCGGAGAGCTCCGCAGCCGGATACACGACGCAGCCCAGGATGCGCCGCGCGGAGATCGCGTCCTTGATGATCCCGCCCGGATCCACCGACTCCACCGTCCTGCCGGCGAGCGCGCCTCCGTGGCCGTGGAAATACCAGAACGGAATCCCGTTCTGCATCGGGATCACCACCGTGTCGTCGTGGCAGAGCGCGCCGAGGCGAGGGGCCACCTCGGCCACCTGGTGCGCCTTCAGCGCGAGCACGATGGCGTCGAACTGTCCCGCCGTCCCGTAGTTGTCGGTGGCGTTGACGCTCGCGGCGTTCTCCTCGCGCCCGTCGCGGTAGTAGATCGTCATGCCGCCTTCGTTGATCGCATCGAGGTTGCGGCCCCGCGCGATGAACGTGACTTCCTCTCCCCCGAGCGCCAGGCGCGCGCCCACGAGCCCGCCGATGGCGCCCGCCCCGATGATGCAGAACTTCATGGATTCCCCGATCCGTGGTCGAACTTGCTATCGTGATGTTGCACTGCACAAACTGTCAAGCGTCTCTGCGAACCCCATAATGGTCCCATGAAGATCTCCGCCGTCCTGCTGCTCGCCGCGCTTTCCTGGCCGGCCTTCGCCGGGGACGAGGCCGCCGGCACGCAGGCCGCGAACGCCCGCAACTCCATCCGCGCCGTGCAGCACCTGCTCGAGGAGCGCCCGCGGGATCCCACCCTCTGGTTCTACCTCGCCCGCTTCCAGGCCGAGGCCGGCGACACCCGCGCCTGCGTGGCCTCGCTGGAGAAGGTCTACGCGCTGGGCGACGGCTTCCTGCCAGTCCGTGAGCTGGGATTCGAGCGGGCGTGGAGCGATCCCGCCTTCCAGGCGGTGCGCGCGAAGCTCGAGGCGCGGCTGCCGCGGCTGGACTTCGCGCCCACGACCTTCGAGCTCGACGACCGCGGGCTGCTGCCCGAAGGCATCGCCCATGACGAGCACTCGGGCAACTTCTTCGTGGGCAGCGTCGCGGAGCACAAGATCCTGCGGGTCGATTCCTTCAATGCCGTGAGCCCGTTCGCGGGAGCGCCCGCGGGACTCGACTCCGTGCTCGGGCTCGCCGTGGACGGCCCGCGGCGCATCCTCTACGCGGTGAGCACCTCGGCCCTCACGGACGAAGGCGCGAAGCATCGCCGCAATGCCGTCTATGCCTTCGACGTCGAGACCGCGCGGCTGCTGCGCCGGGTCGAGGTGCCCCAGGCCGTGCAGCTGAACGACGTGACCGTCGCCCTGGGCGGGCGCGTGTACGCGTCCGATTCCGGCAGCGGCGCGGTCTACGAGATTCCCGCCGAGGGCGCGGCGCGCGCGGTGCTCGAGGCGGGCACCGTGCGGGGCAGCAACGGCATCGCGGCCTCTCCCGACGGCAAGCGCCTGTACGTCGCGCACTCGACCGGGATCGTGGTGGTCGACCTGGTCGACGGCAAGGTCACCCGGGTCGCGGTCCCTCCGCGCCAGACGGTCGCCGCCATCGACGGGCTCTACCAGTGGCAGGGCAAGCTGATCGGCGTGCAGAACGTCACCAACCCCGGGCGCGTGATCCTCATGACGCTCGACCACGACGGCACCGCGATCACGCGCGTGCAGACGCTCTTGTCGCACCACCATACCGCCCTCGACGAGCCCACCACCGGCGCGGTCTCCGGCAACGACTTCTACCTGCTCGCATCGACCGGCGGCATTTCCCGCTACGACCGGCAGGGCCGCGTCGAGCATCCCGAGGCGCTGCGCAATCCGCTGGTGGTGCGCATCCCGCTGCCGTAGGTCCCTCGCGCCTGCCGTCACCCCGCGGGCTTGCGGTGGGCCCAGAGCATGAGGGCCACGCCCGCCACGATCATCGGCAGCGAGAGCCACTGGCCCATGGACATGCCCAGCGCGAGCAGGCCCAGGAAGTCGTCGGGCTCGCGCGTGAACTCCACCAGGAAGCGGAACGTTCCGTAGCCCGCGAGGAAGGCGCCCGAGACGGCCCCCATCGGCCGGGGCTTGCGCGAGTACCACCAGAGGATCGCGAAGAGCGCGATTCCCTCGAGCCCGAACTCGTAGAGCTGCGACGGATGGCGCGCGATGCGCTCGTGGTCGGTCTGGGGAAACCACATGCCCCAGGGGAGCGTCGTGGGACGCCCGGGCAGCTCGCCGTTGATGAAGTTGCCGATGCGCCCCGCCGCGAGCCCGAGCGGGGTCAACGGTGCGATGAAATCCATGGTGGCTAGCCAACGCTTGCCGCGCATGCGGCAGAAGAGCCAGACACCCGCGAGCACTCCGAGGAAGCCGCCGTGGAAGCTCATGCCCCCGGTCCAGATGCGCACGATCTCCGCGGGGTGCGCGAAGTAGTAGTCGGGCTTGTAGAAGAGCACGTAGCCCAGGCGACCGCCGAGGATCACGCCCACCACGCCGTAGATCAGCATGTCGTCCACGTCGCGTTCCTCGAGCCCCAGTCCCAGCCCGTGGCGCACGCGCCACTTGCCCAGCGCGATGAAGGCGATGAAGCCGATCACGTACATGAGCCCGTACCAGCGCAGGGCGAGGGGACCCAGGTGGAAGATGACCGGGTCGAACTGCGGATGGACGAGCAAGGCGGGATCCTTCGGTCGCGCGGTCGAGGCCGCGCGCCATTATCCCAGACGATCGCGATCGCCGCGCGCCGCCGGGCCGGAAGGACGGTGGCGATCGTCTAGAATGGGTCGTTCGCCCTTGCGAAGCCTCGTTGCCCGGACCGATCCCATGACCGAAAAACTGCGTTCCTCCGCCATCACCCAGGGCGTGCCCCGCTCGCCCAACCGCTCGATGCTGCGCGCGATCGGCTACCAGGACGCCGATTTCGACAAACCCATCATCGGCATCGCCAACGGTCATTCGACGATGAACCCGTGCAACGCGGGCATCCAGCCGCTCGCCGACGCGGCCGATGCCGCCGCCCGCAGCGCCGGGGCCATGCCGCAGATGTTCGGCACGATCACGGTGACCGACGGCATCTCCATGGGCACCGAGGGGATGAAGTACTCGCTCGTCTCCCGCGAGGTGATCGCCGACGCGATCGAGACCGCGGTGCAGAGCCAGTTCATGGACGGCGTGCTCTGCATCGGCGGCTGCGACAAGAACATGCCCGGCGCCATGATCGGCATCGCGCGCATGGACATCCCCGCCATCTTCGTCTACGGCGGCACCATCAAGCCCGGCCACTACAAGGGACAGGACCTGCAGATCGTCTCGGTCTTCGAGGCGGTGGGTGCCTACACCGGCGGCAAGATGTCGAAGGAGGACTTCGAGTGCATCGAGCGCTGCGCGCTGCCCGGCGTGGGCGCCTGCGGGGGCATGTATACGGCCAACACGATGTCGTCTTCCATCGAGGCGATCGGCATGTCGTTGCCGTACTCGTCGACCATGGCCGCGGAGGACGCGGAGAAGCGCGAGAGCGCGGCGAAGAGCATGGAAGTGCTGGTGGCGGCGGTGCGCAGCGGCCTTCGCCCGAGCCATATCGTCACGCGCGAGTCGATCGAGAACGCGGTGGCCGTCGTCATGGCCACGGGCGGGTCCACCAACGGCGTGCTGCACTGGCTCGCCATCGCCCACGCCGCGGGCGTGCCGTGGACCATCGACGATTTCGAGCGCGTGCGCCGGAAGGTGCCGGTGCTGTGCGACATGAAGCCCTCGGGACGCTACGTGGCGGTAGACCTGCACCGGGCCGGCGGCATCCCCCAGGTGATGAAGATGCTGCTCGCCCACGGCGTGCTGCACGGCGGTTGCATGACCATCACCGGCAAGACCGTCGCGGAAAACCTGGCCGACGTCCCCGCCGAGCCGCGCACCGACCAGGACGTGATCCGCCCGTGGTCCAAACCGATGTACGCCGAGGGACACCTCGCGATCCTCAAGGGCAACCTCTCGCCCGAAGGCTGTGTCGCGAAGATCACCGGCCTCAAGAACCCGGTCATCACCGGCCCGGCGCGAGTGTTCGAAAGCGAGCCCGATTGCATGGATGCGATCCTCGCCGACAGGATCAAGCCCGGCGACGTGCTCGTGATCCGCTACGAGGGCCCCAAGGGAGGCCCCGGCATGCGCGAGATGCTCGAACCCACCTCGGCCCTGATCGGCAAGGGACTGGGCGAATCCGTGGGGCTCATCACCGACGGGCGCTTTTCCGGCGGCACCTGGGGCATGGTGGTGGGCCACGTGGCCCCCGAGGCCTTCACGGGCGGCACCATCGCGCTCGT
>JAAOZZ010000084.1 GCA_012274175.1 Betaproteobacteria bacterium | reverse complement strand
GGATTCAATGCGCCGCGGGCATTCCTCGCCTCGTACGCTTCGAGCGCACGGCCCGCGCTCTTCCGCGAGTCCCGCGGACCTTACGGGACGCCGAACCGCACGCTGGAGGCCCTTCGATCGGCCGAGGTGGACGTGGTGGCGCTCGACGGCTACTTCCTCGACCTGGTCCGGCTGCACGCTCCCGAGCGGCTCGAGGGCCTGCGCACGATCGCCGCCACGCCGTGGACAGCCAATCCGCTCCTCGTGGCGGCACCCGGAGTGGACGGAGGCATCGTGGAACGGCTGCGCGCGCGGCTCCTCGGCGCGGGCAACTCGGCTGCGTACGCCCCGCTATTGGGCGGCGTGCGCCTCGCGGGGTTCGCCGCGCCGGATCTGTCCGCCTATCGCGCGATCGACGGGATGGAACGCTTCGCCGTCGAGCGCGGATACGACGCCATTCGCTGAAAGGCGGAAACCCGGGTCAGGAATCCCGGTGCTGCGCGTCGTCCTGTCGCTTCACTTCCTCGCGGGCGTCGCCCACGTTCTTCTGGATCTTGCCCGCCGCTTCCTTGCCCAGACCCTTGGCCTGGTGCTTGAGGCTGCCCGTTGCCTTGCCGGCTTCCTGCTCGATCTTGCCCACCGCTTCCTTCACGCGTCCTTTCACCTGGTCCTTGTTCATGTCGATCTCCTGGCTGCGATTGAGGGGGCGGAAGGCCTCGTCCCGAAAGGTAAATGGCGCTTCCGTCTTGGTACGACCGGAGGGCCCGGTCCGCGGTTCGCGTGCTCCATGCGGATGTTTCTGGTCCATCCGGATCAGAGATGGTTTCGAGGAAAATATTGCAAGTTGCTGATTCCAATAGCCTCTCATTTCAAGTGTCATTTGGTAGCTACAGATTTATGGGTTAAACTCGACACCTCTGTAGGAATTGCGGAAAGCTGGCGTCGTCATGGTCCGATCCAAACTGTCGTTGTTCCTCGCCGCGCTCGCGTTCGCCATTTCAGCGGCGCCGGCGTTCGCGGACATCTATACGTTCAAGGACGAGCGCGGCGTCGTGCATTTCACCAACATCAAGGGGCTCGACTCGCGCTACCGGCTGTTGCGACGGGAAGGCGGCGGCCCGGTGGCGGGATCCGGAAACATGGCGCGCACGGCCATGCCGAGCCAGGCCGACATCCGCCGCTACGCGGGCATCGTCGAGACGGCGGCGAAGACCTACGGCGTCGAGACGGCGCTCGTGCACGCGGTGATCACGGCGGAATCGGGATACAACGCCCAGGCGATTTCGCGCACGGGCGCGCGCGGGCTGATGCAGCTGATGCCCGACACGGCGCGGCGCTACGGCGTGCGCGATTCCATGGATCCGCGGGACAACATCTACGGCGGCGTGAAATACCTGCGCGACCTGCTGGTGATGTTCAAGGGCAACAGGGAGCTTGCCGTGGCCGCGTACAACGCCGGCGAGAACGCGGTCATCCGCTACGGCCGCCGCGTGCCCCCGTATTCCGAGACGCTGGGGTACGTTCCCCGGGTCCTCGACTTCTATCACCGGTTCCAGACGCCGGGCTGAAGTACATCGCACAATTGGGCACAGTCCCCGGTCGAAAGGCGGGGGACTGTGCCCGATCCATTTTGGAGTCCCCGTTGGCGGGGAAGGTGCGGCCGCGCAACGCGGCGCAAGACTAGGCGGGAATGTCGGGGACCAGCTGGCGCTGCAGCATGAAGATCTGGTCCTTGAGCATGAGCTTGCGTTTCTTCAGGCGCTTCAACTGCAGCTCGTCGTGGAAGGGGTTCAGCTCGAGGGCTTCGATGGCGCGGTCCAGGTCCCGATGCTCGAGGTTGAGCTCACTGATGCGCCGCTTCGTCTCTTCGGTGTTTTCCGTCGTCATGGTCGCCATCGGTTGCTTCTCCCGAAGTTTTCCGAAAACCATACTCCCGCGCACCCCCTTTGGCTAGTCCGCTCGGATTTGTCATTTTCCGCTTGCGGGAGACAGGCGATTGCGGTCAAATGTCGGCTTGCGGAGACGGGCAGGACTGACCGAAAGCCCGCACAAAAACAAGTGGTTGCCGGAGGCGCATGAATTTCCGACGGAATGATTTCGACGTCACGAACCGGATCAATACGACCGATCCGGTGTGCGTGAAGCTCGAGGTCGAACGGCTGTATCGCTCGCTCTACGCGCGTGCCCACCCGACGGTGCTCAACCGCGCGTTCGACGACGTGGTGCGCCTGTACCGCGGCGATTTTCCCGGCTACACCAAGTGCGACACCGAGTACCACGACCTCCAGCACGTCCTCGAGGTCACCCTCGCGATGGCGCGCCTGCTGGACGGCTACGAGCGCTCGCGGGCCGACGGTCCCGCCATTCCCGAGCGGCTGTTCCAGCTCGGGACGGTCTGCGCGCTCTTCCACGACATGGGCTACATCCGCCGGGTGAGCGACACGCGGCACCGGGCCGGCGCCGAATACACCACGACCCACGTCTCGCGCGGCGCCCGCTTCCTGCGGGAGTACCTGCCGACGATCGGCATGCCCGAGCACGCGGACGTGGCCGGGCTCATCGTGCATTTCACGGGCTACGAGCGGCCGGTGGCGTCGATCCGCGTGCCCGATCCGATATTCAAGTTGCTGGGCAGCCTGCTCGGGTCGGCCGACATCATCGCCCAGATGTCCGACCGCTGCTATCTCGAGAAATGCCGCGATCGCCTCTACCCGGAGTTCGTCGCGGGCGGCATCGCGCGCAAGCGCACCGACGCGGGAGAAGTGGTGGTGTTCGAATCGGGCGAGGACCTGCTGCGCAAGACGCCCACCTTCTACCGCAACGCCACCCATCGCCTCGACGTGGACCTGGGCGGCGCCTACCAGTTCGCGCGGACCCATTTCGGCGGCAACAACCTCTACATGGACGCCGTGAAGCAGAACATCCGCTTCGCCGAGCGTATCCATCCCCAGGGCGAGATCGTCCTGCGCCGGCAGCCGCCGTCCACCTGCTGCTGAACGCCGCCCCGTCGCATCGGGGCGCGGAGCCTCAGTTCACGGTGGCGCCCGTCTCGCGCACCACCTTGCCCCACCGGTCGAACTCCGATTGCAGCAGCGCGCCGAATTCCTCCGGCGTGCTGGTGGCGACCTCCACTCCCGCCGCGTGCACGAGCTTGCGCGCCTCGGGCGTGGAGAGCACGCGCGCGACATCGTCGTGGATCTTCCGGACCACCTCGGGAGGCGTCCCCTTCGGTGCGAGCAGGCCCAGCCAGATGGTCGCCTCGTAGCCCTTCACGCCGGCCTCCTCCATCGTCGGCACGTCGGGCAGCTCGGCAGCGCGCGTGCGCGTGGTGACCGCCAGCGCGCGCAGCTTGCCGCTGTGAACCTGGGGCAGCGCGTTGGGCATGCCGACGAAGCTCACCTTCACCTGGCCGCCCAGCAGGTCCTGCATCGCGCCACTGCTGCCCTTGTACGGGACGTGGGTGAGGGGTGCGCCGGTCATGGTCATGAAGAGGGCGCCCACCAGGTGCTGGCTGCTGCCGTTGCCCGACGAGGCGAAATAGACCTCCTTCGGATGCGCCTTGGCGTACGCCACCAGCTCGGCCACGGACTTCACCGGCAGGCTCGGGTTCACCACCAGCACGTACGGGCCCTCGCCCAGCTTCATCACGGGCGCGAAATCCCGGATCGCGTCGTAGGGCATCTTCTTGTAGAGGTGCGGGCTGATCACGTGGGTGGTGGAGATCATCACGAGGGTATAGCCGTCCGGCGCGGCCTTGGCCACGACGTCGGTGCCGATGGTGGAGCCGGCGCCGGGACGGTTCTCGATGATGATCGGCTGGCCCATGACGGGCGCCAGCTCCTTCTGGATGATGCGCGCCGTCACGTCGGTGAAACCGCCGGCCCCGAACGGCACGATGATCTTGATGGGTTTGGAGGGATACGTGTCCGCGTGCGCGGCGAGCGTGCAGGCGAGCAGGGCGAGCGTGGCGATGAGGATGCGTTTCATGGTTTCTCGTGGGCTTGTGTGCCGAGGTATACCGGCCGGGGTTGTGAAAAGAACGCGTGGAGGATGTGATAGACGGTCTGGTAGTTCTTCTGCTGGAAGCTCGCGTGGGAAATCCCGGCCATCACTGTGAACTGCTTGTCCGCGTTGGGCAGGCGCTTGAAGAACTCGACCAGGTCGTCGAAGCCCGCGATGCCGTCGTACTCGCCGCGCAGGATGATCGTGGCGGCGCGGATGCGTTGCGGGTCCACGAGGGGCAGCTTCGAGCACATGTCGACGTACGTTCCCGTGGGCATCGAGTCGTCGAGTGCGAGGATCGCGTCGGCGAAAGCCTCGACCGTGGCGTCGTCGGCGGTGCCCGGGTGGTCGCGCGCGAAGATGCTGTGCACGAACGCGCGGTCGATGGGCCTGCGGTTCATGGACTGGAATTGCGCGAGCTTCTTTTTGCGCTCGGCGAGGGTGGGGCTGCCTTCACCGGTCCAGACGAAGGCGTCCAGGGCGAGGCGCGACACGCGCCCGGGATGGCGCTGGGCGAAGAGCGCCGCCTTGAGTGCCCCGGAGGAGATGCCGTAGACGAGGAGCGCCTGCGCGCCGGTGCGCTCGAGGATGTAGCGGCTTCCCGCGTCCAGGTCGTCGGCGCCGTTGGAGATGTCGTTGTTGATCGGGCGGTGCTTGTCGGAGCGGCCGTATCCCTCGTTGTCCATGGTCCACGTGTCGTAGCCCAGGGCGGCGAAGTGGTCCATCGCCGAGGAATCCGGCCGTCCCGGCACGGTGAGATCGAAGGTGGGCTGGGAAGCCATGGAAGAGCCGTGTACGAAGAGCAGCGTGCCCGCGGGCTTCGTCCCCGGCGCGGGCTTCTTGTTCCAGAGGAAGAGCTTCACCTCGCCCTTGCGGGTCCAGTGCTCGGTGCCGCCTTTCCACGTCGTCGTCGTCGCGCCATCGGCCATGCGTTTCTCCATGCGGAATGTCGTTCTGTTCGCCGCGTGCCAGTGTATCAGCGCGGGCGGCGGGCGAAGAAACTAGAATGCGTCCCATGTCCGCCGTGACGAGCGCACCCGCGGGGCCGGTTCGATTCGCCGAGATCCGATGGCGCGATCGCCCGGTGCGCATCGAGTACGCGTGGGTCGGGGACGATGGGCCGCGGCGTCCCACGGTGGTGTTCCTCCACGAGGGCCTGGGCTCGCTTGCGCTGTGGCGCGATTTTCCCCAGCGTTTCTGCGCGGCGTGCGGCGCCAGGGGGCTCGTGTATTCGCGTCCGGGCTACGGACGCTCGAGCCTGCCCGCGGGAGAGCCGCGCGACGTGGACTACCTGCACGTGCAGGCGCATGAGGTACTCCCCGCGTTCCTCGAGGCGGCGGGGATCGCGAGCGATGCACCGGCGCCATGGTTCTTCGGCCACAGCGACGGTGGCACCATCGCGCTCCTGCACGCGGCGCGTTTCCCGGGGCGCGCGGCGGGCGTGATCGCGGTGGCGCCCCATCTGTTCGTGGAGGACGTGACCGTGGCGGGCGTCGAGCGAGCGCGCACCTCCTACGCCGCGACCGATTGGCGCGCGCGGCTCGAGCGCCACCACGCCGATCCCGACTGGGTGTTCGCGAGCTGGATCGACATCTGGCTCGACCCGCGCTTCCGCGGCTGGAACATCGAGCGCGAAATGGAGGCGATCGCCTGCCCGGTGCTCGCCGCGCAGGGCGTGGACGACGAGTACGGCACGATGGAGCAGGTGCGCTCCATCGCGCGGCACGTGCCCGGCGCCGAGGTCCTGGAAATTTCCGGCGCCGGACATTCGCCCCACCGCGACCAGCCCGGCGTGCTCATCGAGGCGGGCGCGCGATTCATCGCGCGGCACTCAGGGGGCGCCCGGTGACGCGCACCCAGGTGGGAATCGTGGGCGCCGGGCCCGCGGGATTGCTCCTGTCGCACCTTTTGCATCGCGAGGGCATCGCATCGGTGGTGGTGGAGAGCCGCAGCCGCGGGCAGGTCGAGGAGACGATCCGCGCGGGCGTGCTCGAGCAGGGCACGGCCGACCTCCTCGACGCCGCGGGCGTGGGCGAGCGCATGGGCCGGGAGGGCCTTCGTCATGACGGAATCCTGCTTCGCTTCGACGGGACCACCCGCAGGATCGATTTTCCGGGGCTCACGGGCGGCAAGCGCGTCACCGTCTACGCGCAGCACGAGGTGCTGAAGGATCTCATCCAGGCGCGGCTCGCCGCCGGCGGCCCCGTCGTCTTCGAAGCGGCGGACGTGGCGCTCGCCGGGACCGGGGGCGACGCGCCGCGGATCGTGTTCCGCGCCCGGGATGCCGTCGAGGAATTGCAGTGCGATTTCGTCGCCGGTTGCGACGGCACCCACGGCATCGTCCGCGAGGCGGCGCCCGCGGGCGCGCTGCACCGCTACGATCGGAGCTACCCCTTCGCGTGGTACGGCATCCTGGTGGAGGCTCCAGCCTCGTCGGACGAGCTCCTCTACGCGCTGCACGAGCGCGGATTCGCGCTGGCGAGCACGCGCTCGCCCAGCGTGCAGCGCATGTACCTCCAGGTCGATCCCGCCGACCGGGTGGAGGACTGGTCGGACGATCGCACGTGGAGCGAGCTGCGCGCGCGGCTCGCGACCCGCGACGGGTGGGAGCCGAAGGAAGGGCGCATCTTCCACAAGGCGATTTTCGCCATGCGCAGCGTCGTGACCGAGCCCATGCAGTTCGGCCACGTCTTCCTCGCGGGTGACGCCGCCCACGTGGTGCCGCCCACGGGCGCCAAGGGGCTCAACCTCGCCGTGGCCGACGCGCGATTGCTGGCGCTCGCGCTGGCGGCGTTCTATCGCCGTGGAGAGCGCTCGCTCCTCGATCGCTATTCGCAGCTCGCGCTGCGCCGGGTCTGGAAGGCCACGCGCTTCTCGTGGTGGATGACCTCGATGCTGCATCGATTCCCGGGCGAGGATGCGTTCCGGCACCGCATCCAGGTGGCCGAGCTCGACTACGTGACCACCTCGCGGGCGGCTTCGACGAGCCTCGCCGAGAACTACGTGGGCCTGCCTTTCGAGGCGTAGGCCGCGTGCGGTGCCGCGCCCGCCGCGACGGGGCGGACCTACATCGAGATGGAGCCTTCGCGGAACGCCGTCGGATCGAGCCAGGCGTTCACGAGCGCGGGTTGTCCGGTCGCGGCCGCGGCGCGCGCGGCGGCGAGGGCGCCCTCGACCTCGGAGGCGCTGCGCGCCGCGAAGCCCGCGGCGCCGAAGCCCTCGACCACCCGGTGGTAGTCGGTGCGGGCGAGCACCGTCGAGACGTCGTCGTGCAGCAGCTTCACCTGCTCGCGCGCGATCTGGGTCCATCCGGCGTCGTTGCCCACCACGCCGATCACGCCGATGCGGTGGCGCACGAACGTGTCGTATTCCACGAGCCCGTAGCCGCATGCCCCGTCGCCGAACACGATCCACACTTCCGATTCCGGCCGGCAGAGCTTCGCGCCCAGCGCGAAGCCCGCGCCGACGCCCAGGGTGCCGAAGACGCCGGGATCGAGCCAGCCGAGCGGGGAGCGCGGGTGCACCGTGTAGGCGGCGGTCGCGACGAAGTCCCCGCCGTCGGCGACGAAGGTGGCATCGCCCGCCGCGGCGGAATCGATCGCGCGGCAAAGCGCGATGGGGTTCACGTGCGCACCATTCGCCGATGCCTGCACGGCGATCTCGCGTTCGCGCTCGGCGTCGCGCGCGCGCAGTCCCTCGAGCCAGGGT
>JAAOZZ010000007.1 GCA_012274175.1 Betaproteobacteria bacterium | reverse complement strand
GTCCAGCAACGCGCGCAGCAAGCAGCCCAGCAGAAGGAAGCCCGGCAACGGGAGGCTCAACAGCGCGCGGCGCAACAGGCGCAGCAGCGGGAAGCGCAACAGAAGGAGCAAGTCCAGCAACGCGCGCAGCAAGCAGCCCAGCAGAAGGATGCCCAGCAACGGGAGGCTCAACAGCGCGCGGCGCAGCAGGCGCAGCAGCGGGAAGCGCAACAGAAGGAGCAAGTCCAGCAACGTGCGCAACAAGCAGCCCAGCAGAAGGAAGCCCAGCAACGCGCTGCACAGCAAGCGCAGCAAGCCCAGCAAGCCCAGCAAGCCCAGCAGCGGGAAGCTCAACAGCGCGCGGCGCAACAGGCGAAGCAGCAGGAGGCGCAGCAACGCGCTGCACAGCAAGCGCAGCAAGCCCAGCAACGGGCGCAGCAAGCTGCCCAGCAGAAAGAGCAAGCGCAGCAAGCTGCCCAGCAGGCCCAGCAGAAGGCGGCGCAGCAGAAGGCGGCAAGCGATCGTGCCGCCAAGGAGAGTAAGGACAAGGAAGGCAAGGACAAGACGGACGACGGCAAGCAGCAGCGCTGAGGGATGGGGCAGGCGCCGCCCATGGGCGGCGCCTGCTCGAGGCGGGTCCGCATCGCGCGGATCAGCCCGCCGGCAGGCGAGCCGTGGCGAAACGCCGCTTTCGCACCGGCGCGGGCATGACAAACCGTAACATTCCGAAAGCCGCGGCGCATTGTTCGCCGCCCTTGCCGGGGGCACACTGGGTCATCGCATCGACGCGGTCGCGCGCCGGGAGCGACACGACAAGGAGATCCAGATGAAACTGCGTTTGCTCATGGCCGCGGGCCTCTTGCTCGCCGCGCATCCCGCATCGGCCAGCTGCACCTGGGAGTGGCTGTGCAACGGCGAGGGCAACTGCAAGCAGATGCCGGTCTGTGATTCCGTCTACGAGAATCCGCCGCCCAAGCCCGAGAGCGCCCCGCCCGCGCAGCCCCCGCTGTCCATGCGCCCTTCGCGCATCCCGAACACGATGACGAGCCTCACCTGCGAGCACATCATGCGCCAGGGCCAGAGCGGCCGCTGGTACTGGAACGAGGCGTGCTTCTGCACCGACCCGAAGAAGACGCGCGATCCGAGCGAGCCCTTCGCGAACATCGTGCGCTGCGTGCCGCCGTGGAAGGAGACGAGCGTCACCAAGTGAGGCCGAGGTCTACTTCAGGCGCCGCGGCGTGAACTCCTCCTCGATGGCCTCGCGGTAGTAGCTGCCCGGCGTGGGGGAGCTCATCAGCCGGCGATAGACCTCCGGGGAGATGTTGGAGTACTCGAAGGTTCCTGTCGCCGTCTCCACCACGAGCTTGCGATCGCGCTCGTCGTAACCGGCGGCCTTGAGGCCCGCGGCGTTGATGCGTTTCATCTCCATCGCGCCCTCCCCCGTTCAGTGGCTCGCCCGGTCGCCCCAGAGCTCCTTCAGGCGCGCATCGCGCCCGCACCCGGTGCGATAGAGCCGATAGCGCACGGGGTTCTTCTGGTAGTAGTCCTGATGGTATTCCTCGGCGCGATAGAACGGCCCCGCCATCTCGATGGCGGTGACGACCGGGCCCGGGAAGGGCTTGCTGCGCTCGAGCGCGGCCTTCGACGCCTGCGCCGCCTTCCGCTGCGCCTCGTCGTGGTAGAAGATCGCCGTGCGGTACTGGGTGCCGGAATCGCAGAACTGCCGGTTGGTCACGGTGGGATCGATGTTGGTCCAGAACACGTCGAGCAATTTCTCGTAGCTCACCTTCTTCGGATCGTAGATCACTTCCACCGATTCGGCGTGTCCCGTCCTCCCGGAGGAGACTTCCTCGTAGCTCGGGTTGACGGTGCGCCCGCCCGTGTAGCCCACGATGGTCGCCGTCACGCCGGGCACGTTGTCGAAGGGGCCCTGCATGCACCAGAAGCAGCCGCCGGCGAACGTGGCCACCGCCATGCCCGGCGGCACGGCCGGCGCCGGCGCGGCGGCGGCACAGGTGATGGCGAGGGCTGCTGCCAGGGCGAAAAACGATTTCATCGCGATGCTCCTTGAGGTTCGAGATTCGGGAGGTTCCAATGGGTCGTACGCGCGATCCACCCCTTACGGATGCACTCCGAGCAACCGGTCGTGCGCGCGGCCCAGCGACACCTGGGCGATGAGCGCGCCGCACAGGGCGGTGAACATGTCCCATTGCGTGTCCCAGGAATCGCCCTGGGTGCCGAGGAACGCGTCGGCCGCCTCCCCGCTCGTCATGGCGGCGGCCCATTCGACGAGCTCGTAGGCCGCGCTCACCGCGAGGCACACGCAGGTCACCAGGAAGAAAAGCCAGGGTCCCGGCCGGACCACCCGCCGGCGCAGCAGGATTTCCCGCGCGGCCAGGGCGGGCACGAAGCCCTGGGCGAAGTGCCCGAGGCGATCGTAATCGTTGCGCGTTCCCCCGATCGCATCGCGGATCCAGTCGAAAAGCGGCACGTGGGCGTAGGTGTACTTGCCGCCGACCATGAGGATCGCGGCGTGGATCGCGATGAGGACCAGCACGAGGGACGTGAAGCGCCAGCGCGGCCAGGCGACCGCGATGGCCGCCAACGCGATCGGAACCGGCGCGACTTCGAGCACCCACGTGAAGTAGTCGCGCGGATGGATCGCGGACCAGGCCATCACGGCCGCCACGAACGCGAGGAGCGCGGCGTGCAATGCGGGGCTCGCCACCCGCGGCGTCATCGCGCGGATTCCCACAGCCATGCGGCGCCGCGCACGCCGCTCGCATCGCCGTGCACCGGGCGGCACAACCGCGTGCGAACGGTATCCGAGAAGACGTGCTCGCCCCAGCGCCGCGGCACTGTTTCATAGAGGCTCTCGATCGCCGAGAGCCCTCCCCCCAGCACGATCACGTCGGGATCGAGGACGTTGATCACCACCGAGAGCGAGCGCGCCAGCCGCCGCCCATGGCGCTCGAGCGAAGCCGCGCACGCCCCATCGCCCGCGGCGGCGCGCGCGGCGATCCCGTGTGCCGAAAGCCGCTCGCCGCTCACTCGCGCGTGGTCCGCCGCGAGGCCCGGTCCCGAAAGATAGGTCTCCACGCACCCGCGGCGGCCGCAATAGCACAACGGCAGCGGATGGTCCTCCGCGTCCGGCGCGGGAAGCGGAATGTGCCCCCACTCGCCGGCGATGCCGTTGGCACCCTCGAGGAGCCGGCGATCGATCACGATCCCGCCGCCCACGCCCGTGCCGAGGATCACGCCGAACACCACGGCGGCGTCCCGTCCCGCCCCGTCGGTCGCTTCCGAAAGCGCGAAGCAATTGGCGTCGTTGGCCACGCGCACCTCCCGCGCAAGGCGCCGCTCGAGGTCCCGGCGCAGGAAACGCCCGTTGAGGGAGGTGGAATTCGCGTTCTTCACGCGCCCGGTGGCGAGCGAAGCCGCGCCCGGCGCGGCCACGCCCACGCTGCCGTGCGCGGTGAGCGAGCGCTCCGCGCGATCCACCATCGCGCCGATCGCCTCGATCGTGGCCTCGTAGTTTCCGGCCGGGGTGTCGATGCGTTCCCGATGGCGCTCGGCACCCGACGGATCGAAGGCGGCCAGCTCGATCTTGGTGCCGCCCAGGTCGATGCCGAAACGGAAAGGTGGGTTCATCGTCGTGCCGGAAGCGTCGGCCCGCGCACTATATCGCGAAAGAAAGCCTCGAAGGCCGACGGCGCACTCCGCGACATGGGCCGCGAAAAGGAGCGACATCGCGGCCGGCAGCGCGCGGCCTATGCACGGACCCCCCGCTCTGCTAGCGTGCGGGCGGTGAAGATCCTCATCGTCGCCACGATCGCCCTGGGACTGCTGGTCGACCAGCGCTGGGCAAGCCACGGCCAGGCCGTGGCGAGTGCGGCCACGTGGATGGTCTGCGTCGTCCTCTGGTCGCGCGGCGACGCGCGCCAGCGCGCCGCCCTCGCCGCCTGCCTCGTGTTCGCGACCGCGGGCGAGGTATTCCTGTCGCTCGGTTGGGGCCTGTACCGGTACCGGCTGGGCAACATCCCGCTCTTCGTCCCGCCGGGACACGTGCTGCTCTTCTACCTCGGCACCCAGCTGGCGCTACGCATCCCCGAGCGCGCGGAGTGGTGGGTCGCCGCGCTCGCCCTGCCCGTGGTGGCGCTCTTCGCGTGGGACGGGCGGGACACGCTGGGACCGCTGCTCTACGCGCTCTTCCTCGCGTGCCTGTGGCTCTCTCCCGCGCGCCGGCTCTACGCGACGATGTTCGTGCTCTCGCTCGCGATGGAGCTCTACGGGACGTGGCTAGGGAACTGGGCATGGAGCGCGCGCGTGCCGTGGCTCGGCCTCACGGCCGCCAATCCTCCGCTCGCCGCAGGCACGTTCTACTGCGTGCTGGACCTGCTGGTGTTGAGCGCGATGCGGGCGATCGAATCGCGGCCCGCCCCGGGCTTCCTGGCCTTCAGCCGCCCGCAAGCCCGGGATTGAATCCCAGCGTCGCCTCGCACCAGGCGGCCACCCGGAGCGCGTGCCCGTCTTCGCGGTAGCGTCCCACCACCTGGAAGCCCAGGGGCAGGCCGCGCGGCCCGCGCCCCGAGGGAATGGTCACAGCAGGCAATCCCGCCTGGGTCCAGAGCGAGGCGAACGTCGCATCGCCGGTGTTGGCGAGGCCTTCCGGGGCCTCTCCCGTCGCGGGGATGGTCGCGATGGCCTCGTAGCCGTCGAAGAGCCCGTCGAGCCACCGGCGGTATTCGTCGCGCTTGGCGCGCGCCTTGCCGTACTGCTCGGGCGTGATGCGGTGGCCCCGGTCGAGGATCGCGATGAGGTGCGGCGAGAGCCGGATGCGGTGGCGCGACTCGATGGCGGCGAAGCTCTTCACCGCCTCGCGCGCCATGATCGTCAACACGTTCTCCCACGCGTCGTCGAAGGCGCGCGGCAGGTTCACCTCGCGCACCTTCGCGCCCGCCGCCTGCAGCTTGATGACGTCCTCGACGAAATGGGTGCGCTGCGCTTCCGTGGCGAGCGGCCACTTGGGCGTCTTCACCACCGCGATGCGCGGGGGCGCGGCGATCGGCTCGAGGGGCACGTGCAGCATCCTCGGGGCGCTGCGCACGGTGGTGGCTTCGTCCCGGGAGTCCTCGCCCATGAGGCAGGCGCCGAACCACGCCGCATCGGCGACGCTGCGGGCGAAGACGCCGACCGTATCGAGGGTGGGCGCGAAGGGATGGATGCCGGTACGCGAGATGGCGCCATGGGTGGGCTTGTAGCCCACGACGCCGCAGAAGGCCGCGGGCCGGATCACGGAGCCCAGGGTCTGCGTGCCGATCGCCGCGGGCACGAATCCCGCCGCCACCGCCGCCGCCGAGCCGCTCGACGATCCTCCCGGCGTGTAGTTGCCGTTCCAGGGGTTGCGCGTCTTGCCGGGAGCGCGGTAGGCGAACTCCGTGGTGACCGTCTTGCCCATCACGAGGCCGCCCAGGGCCTCCAGCCGGCGCACCACCCACGCCGACGCGGTGGGCACGTGGTTGGCGAAGATGCGGGTTCCCATGCGAGTCGGGATGCCGCGGGTGTTGATGATGTCCTTGACCCCTACCGGGATGCCGTAGAGCGGAAGGTCGGCGAGGATGCCCCCGGCGCGCTCCTCGGCCTCCGCCATGGCCCGGGAAGGGTCGAACCACTCCCAGGCCTGGATGCGCGGCTCGAGCGCGGCGATGCGCTCCGAGCAGGAAGTCACGTAATCCTGGACGGTGGCGCGGCCCTCGCGATAGGCGCGCAGGGTATCGAGAATCCCGAGGGAATAAAGGTCCATTTTTTTAATTAGTTACGACGACCACCAGCGGCAGCCGTGCCAGGACCGCTATTTTGCCGTCCCCGGCAGGGGATTACTAGCCGAGGGCCGCTTTTAGGGCGTGCACGCCCGCCAGGGCTACCCGCTCGTCGTCGGCGGCCTTGACACCCGAAACCCCCACGGCCCCCACGATGGCGC
>JAAOZZ010000083.1 GCA_012274175.1 Betaproteobacteria bacterium | reverse complement strand
AGCGGGATCGCACCCAGCTCCACCGTGGCGCCCACGCCCGAGAGCGAGCAGATGTGGCCCAGGTCCGCGAGCAGGCCGTCGGAGACGTCGATGGCGCTCGTGGCGAGCCCGCGCAGCGCCTGGCCCAGTCCCACCCGCGGCGTGGGCTCGTAGAGGCGCATCACCGCCTCGCCGTAATCGGCCTCCGTGAGCACGAGCCTGCCGTGGCGATGGGCGACGGCGAGCGCGGCATCGCCGATGTAGCCCGAAACCCAGATGTCGTTGCCCGCCTTGGCCCCGCTCCTGCGCAGCGCGGCACCCGAGGACACCTCGCCCATGATCGTGACCGTGAGCGTGAGCGGGCCGCGCGTCGTGTCCCCGCCGATGAGGGAGACGCCGAATTCGTCCGCGAGGTCGAAGAAACCCTTCGCGAAGGCGGCGAGCCATTCGTGGTCCACGCTCGGAAGGGTGAGCGCGAGCATCGCCCAGTACGGCATCGCGCCCATCGCCGCCAGGTCCGAGAGGTTCACGGCGAGCGCCTTGTGGCCCAGGTTCTCCGGATCCACGTCGGGGAAGAAATGGGTTCCGGACACCATCGTATCCACCGACACGGCGAGGTCCATGCCGTTGGAGACATCCACCAGGGCGCAATCGTCGCCCACGCCCAGCACCGCGTTGGCCGCGGGGCGCGTGAAGTGGCGCGCGATCACGTCGAATTCGGGAGTGTTATGGGACATTGCGCGGCTTTCTTTCCTTGGCGACCTCTTCCGGGCGGGCCTGGCGGGCGAGCTTGTCGAGGACGCCGTTCACGTACTTGTGTCCGTCGGTGCCGCCGAATCGCTTGCCCAGCTCGATCGCCTCGTTGATCGTGACCCGGTAGGGGATCTTCGGATTGTGCACCAGCTCCCACGCGCCGATCAGCAGGATCGAGCGCTCCACGGGGCTCACCTCGTCCCACTTGCGGTCGGCGAGCGGCTCGAGCATGGCGCGCAACGCCTCGGCGTCACCGATGGTGCCCGTGAGCTCCTTCTTGAGGAAGGCCGCGTCGGCCGTGTCGAACGCCTCCATCTCCGAGAGGTTCTTCAGCACCTGCGCGGCGCTGGCGCCGGTGAAAAGCCATTGGTAGATGCCCTGGAGCGCGAACTCGCGCGAGCGCCTGCGCGGCGACGTCATCCCCCCACCGCCTTCAGGGTGTTGGCCATCTCCACCGCCACCCGCGCGGCCTCCGCGCCCTTCACCGGGGCGCGGGATCGCGCCTGCTCCTCGGTGTCCGTCGTGAGCACGCCGTTGGCCACGGGAACGCCCGTCTCCAGCTGCACGTCGAGGATGCCGCGCGCGCTCTCGTCGGCCACGATCTCGAAATGGTACGTGTCGCCGCGCACCACGGCACCCAGGGCCACGAGCGCGTCGTAGCGGTGCGCGAAGGCGCGGCGCTCGAGGGCCAGCACCTGCAGCACGAGCGGGATCTCCAGGGCTCCGGGCACGCTCACCACGTCGATGTCCGCGGCCGCCACGCCCAGCTCCACCAGCTGCCTGTCGCACGCGGTGAGGAGCTCGCGCACGATCTCCTCGTTGAAGCGGCTCCACACGATCGCCACGCGCAGCCCCTGGCCGCGCAGGTCCGGTTGCAGCGGGCTCATACCGCCTTCACCGCGACCACGTCGTCGGGCGATACGTACTCGACCACCTCGAGCCCGAAGCCCGACATGCTCGGGATGCGCTTGGGCCGCGCGAGCACGCGCATCTTGCCCACGCCGAGGTCGCGCAGTATCTGCGCGCCGATGCCGTGCAGCCGCGGGTCCCATTTGCGCGATCCGCGGCGCTTGTCGTGGCTGCCCTGCACCCGCTCGAGGATTTCCTCCGTGGGCTCATGGCGGCGCAGCAGCACGATCACGCCTTCCTTGTGGTGGGCCACCATGCGCATCGCGTCCTGCACCGAGTACGCGTGGCGGGTGGTGTCGAAGTCGAAGAGGTCCAGGGACGCGAAGGGCTCGTGCACCCGCACCAGGATCGGGCGGTCCGGGGCGGGCTCGCCCTTCACGAGCGCGTAGTGCACCTCGTCGACCGTCTTGTCGTGGTAGACGCAAAGCCGGAACGGCCCGTAGGGCGTGGCGACCGTGCGATCGGCCACGCGCTCCACCAGCGTCTCGGTCTCGCTGCGATGGTGGATCAGGCCGGCGATGGTGCCGATGCGAAGGCCGTGCCGCTCGGCGAAGGACGCGAGCTCCGGCATGCGCGCCATGGAGCCGTCGGGATTCATGATCTCGCAGATCACCGCCGCGGGCGTGAGCCCCGCCAGCTCCGCCAGGTCGCAGCCCGCCTCGGTGTGGCCGGCGCGCACCAGCACCCCGCCCTTCTGCGCCATCACCGGGAAGATGTGGCCCGGCTGCACGATGTCTTCCGGCTTCGCGTGGCGTGCCGTCGCCGAGCGCACGGTGCGCGCGCGGTCGGCCGCGGAAATGCCCGTCGTCACCCCGCTCGCCGCCTCGATCGACACCGTGAACGCGGTTCCCAGGGGTGCCCGGTTGTCGCTCACCATGAGGGGCAGGTTCAGCTGCCGGCAGCGCTCCTCGGTGAGCGTGAGGCAGACGAGGCCCCGGGCGTGGGTGGCCATGAAGTTGATCGACTCGGGGGTGACGAAATCGGCGGCGAGCACGAGGTCGCCTTCGTTCTCCCGGTCCTCGGCATCCGCCAGCACGACCATGCGGCCGCGGCGGATCTCGTCGATGAGTTCGTGGGTGGGGCTGATGGCCATGGCTTCCTCCGGCAAGACCGCTATTTTGCCACTTTCGATTCCCCGAGCATGCGTTCGACGTAGCGGGCGAGCATGTCGACCTCCAGGTTCACGCGCGCTCCGGGCGCGAGCGCCCCCAGGGTGGTCGCGGCTCGGGTGTGGGGGATCAGGTTCACCTCGAAGCGCCCGCCCTCGATCCCGTTCACCGTGAGGCTCACCCCGTCCACGGCGATGGATCCCTTGCGGGCGATGAAGCGCGCGAGCTCCGCGGGTGCGTCCACCGCGAGCCGCACGCTGCCCCCCAGGTCGTCGAACGCGGCCACGGTACCCACGCCGTCCACGTGGCCGCTCACCAGGTGGCCGTCGATGCGATCGGAAAGGCGCAGGGATTTCTCGAGGTTCACCGGCCGCCCGGCCTCGAGACCCGAGGTCACATCGAGCGTCGCGCGGGACGTGTCCACGTCGAAAGCATCCCCGAGCTTGGCGACGACCGTGTGACACGCCCCCTGGATCGCGATGGAGTCGCCGATCGAGACTTCCTCCAACCCGAAGCCCGGCGCCTCGATGCGAAGGCGCACGCCGTCGCCGTGGGGCGAAGCGCTCGCGATGCGCCCGACGGCGGAAACGATGCCGGCGAACATTCAGGCCTCCATCCGGGCGGTGATGCGAATGTCCCCGCCCACGGTGCGCACGTCGACCACGCGCGGGCGCAGCGCCTGGTCCAGGCTCGTGAGCTCGCCTAAAGCGAAGAGGCCCTGGGCCGCGTCGCCCAGGATCATCGGCGCCAGGTACAGCACGATCTCGTCGATCACGCCGGCGCGCAGCAGCGACCCCATGAGCTTGCCGCCCGTCTCGACCGTCACCTCGTTGAACCCGCGCTCGCCCAGCAGGCGCGCCACGGCCGCGAGGTCCGCCTTGCGGCCTTCGCCCTGGACGATGACCACCTCCGCCCCGCGCGCCTCGAGGGCGCGACGGCGATCCGCGTCGTCGGTCACCCCGAGGATGAGCGGCGGATCGCCCGCGAGGATCTTCGCCGAGAGCGGCAGGTCGAGGTGATGGTCGATCACCACGCGCTGGGGCTGGCGCGAGCACGAAACGTGGCGCACGGTAAGCTCGGGATCGTCCGCGATCACGGTGCCGATGCCGGTCAGCATGGCGCACGAGCGGGCCCGCAGTGCGTGCACGTCGCGCCGCGCGGCCTCTCCCGTGATCCAGCGGCTCTGCCCGTTGGCGAGCGCGATGCGCCCGTCGAGCGAGGCCGCCGCCTTGATGCGCATCCACGGACGGCCCGTGCGCATGCGCGTGAGGAACCCGCGGTGGGCTTCCTCCGCTTCGGCCGCCATGAGGCCCACCTCCGCGCCGATGCCCGCCTCGCGAAGCCGCGCAATGCCGCGTCCCTTCACCTGCGGGTTGGGATCCTCGAGCGCGGCGACCACGCGGCCCACGTGCGCCGCGACGAGCGCCTCGGCGCACGGCGGCGTGCGGCCGTGGTGACTGCAAGGCTCGAGGGTGAGGTACGCGGTGGCGCCCGCGGGGGACTCGCTCGCCGCGGCCAGCGCCCGCGCCTCCGCATGGGCTTCGCCCGTGCGCTCGTGCCAGCCCTCGCCGATGATGCGGCCTTCCTTCACGATCACGCAGCCCACGCTCGGGTTGGGCGTCGAGGTGTCGCGGCCCTTCGCGGCGAGTGCCAGGGCGCGGGACATGAAGGCGTGGTCTTCGGCGGAGAACATGACCCTCACCCCGGCCCCCTCCCGAGGCGCAGGGCGATCATTTCTCCTTCACTTCGCGGATCGCGTCGCGGAAATCCTCGACGTCCGAGAAGCTCTTGTAGACGGAAGCGAAGCGGATGTAGGCCACCTTGTCGAGCTTCCTCAGCTCCTCCATCACCATCTCGCCGAGACGGCGCGAATCGACCTCGCGCTCGCCGAGCGCCAGCAGCTTCTGCTCGATGCGGGTGATGGCGGCGTCGACCAGCTCGGTCGTGACGGGGCGCTTGTGCAGCGCGCGCTGGAAGCCCGTGCGCAGCTTGGCGGTGGAGAAATCCTCGCGATCGCCGTTGCTCTTCACGATCTGCGGCATGCGCAGCTCCGCCGTCTCGTAGGTCGTGAAGCGCTTGTTGCATACCTGGCAGCGCCGCCGCCGGCGGATGGAATCCCCCTCCTCGCTCACGCGCGAGTCGATGACCTGGGTGTCCTCGGCGCTGCAGAAAGGGCATTTCACGCGGGCTTGCCCTCGCCGCGGCCCTCTCCCGGGGCCGAGGGAGCCAGGCCGTACCAGGCGCGCATCGCGGGGCCGTAGACGGGGAATTTTGCGCACATCGCGCGCACGCCGTCGGCCACCTTCGAGACGGCGGCGGCATCGGCGGGCGCCTCCAGCACGTCGGCGATGAAATGGGCCACTTGCGCCGCTTCCCCGTCGCGCAGCCCGCGGGTGGTCATCGCGGTTGAACCCACGCGGATGCCGCTCGTGACGAAAGGCTTCTCGGGATCGTTCGGGATGGCGTTCTTGTGTACCGTGATGTGGCCCTGTCCCAGGGCGGCTTCCGCGTCCTTGCCGGTGATCTTCTTCGCGCGCAGGTCCACGAGGAACATGTGGCTCTCGGTGCGGCCGGACACGACACGCACGCCGCGCTTGCCGAGCGTCTCGGCCATCACCCGCGCGTTGGCGAGCACCTGCGCCTGGTAGTCCTTGAATGAAGGCTGCAGCGCTTCGTGGAACGCCACGGCCTTCGCGGCGATCACGTGCATGAGCGGCCCGCCTTGCAGCGACGGGAAGATCGACGAGTTGAGCGCCTTCTCGTGGCGGGCGTCCGCGAGGATCAACCCTCCGCGCGGGCCGCGCAGCGTCTTGTGGGTGGTGCTGGTCACGAAATCCGCGATGCCGACCGGCGAGGGATACAGGCCCGCGGCCACCAGTCCCGCGTAGTGCGCCATGTCCACCATGAAATACGCGCCCACTTCGTCGGCGATCGCACGGAACCGTGCCCAGTCGATGCGCAGCGCGTACGCCGAGGCGCCCGCCACGATCATGCGCGGCTTGTGCTCGCGCGCGAGCGAACGCACCTGGTCGTAGTCGATCTCCTCCTTCGCGTCGAGGCCGTAGCCCACGGCGCGATAAAGCTTGCCCGAGATGTTCACCGAGGCTCCGTGGGTCAGGTGGCCGCCGTGGGCGAGCGACATGCCGAGGATGGCGTCACCCGGCTGCAACATCGCCATGTACACCGCCTGGTTCGCCTGGGAGCCCGAGTGGGGCTGCACGTTCGCGTACTCGGCGCCGAAGAGCCGCTTCACCCGCTCGATCGCGAGGGACTCGGCCACATCGACGAACTCGCATCCGCCGTAGTAGCGCTTGCCCGGATAGCCCTCGGCGTACTTGTTGGTGAGCACCGTGCCCTGGGCCGCCAGCACCGCGGGGCT
>JAAOZZ010000082.1 GCA_012274175.1 Betaproteobacteria bacterium | reverse complement strand
GACGGGCCCGGGACGGTGAAGATGACCTTCACGCCCAAGGGGGGCGGGGCCGTCATCGAGCGCGAAGTGTTCCAGTCGCCCGGCGCCGGCATCGCCATGGCGATGTATAACCTCGACGAGTCGATCAGGGGCTTCGCGCGCGCCTGCTTCCACTACGCGCTCAATCGCAAGTACCCGGTCTACCTGTCGACGAAGAACACCATCCTCAAGGTGTACGACGGGCGCTTCATGATCCTGTTCCAGGAGGTCTACGACGCCGAGTTCCGCGCCAAGTTCGAGGCGGCCGGGCTCACCTACGAGCACCGGCTCATCGACGACATGGTCGCGTCCAACCTCAAGTGGAACGGCGGCTACCTGTGGGCGTGCAAGAACTACGACGGCGACGTCCAGTCGGACACCGTCGCCCAGGGCTACGGCTCGCTGGGCCTCATGACCTCGGTGCTCACCACGCCCGACGGCAAGACGGTGGAAGCGGAGGCGGCGCACGGCACGGTCACGCGCCACTACCGCATGCACCAGCAGGGCAAGCCCACCTCGACCAACCCGATCGCGTCCATCTACGCGTGGACGCGGGGCCTCGCCTATCGCGGCAAGATGGACGGCACGCCCGACGTGGTGAATTTCGCCCAGACGCTCGAGCAGGTCTGCGTGGACACGGTGGAGTCCGGCAAGATGACCAAGGATCTCGCGATCCTGATCCGGCCCGACCATCCGTTCCTCACCACCGAGGAGTTCATGGATGCCGTCGACGCCGGGCTGAAGCGGCGCATGGCATGACGATGCAAAGAAAAAAGCCCCTGCGGCCGGCGCCGCAGGGGCTTTCCACGAATGCTGCTCCCTAAGCCGCCTGGATGTTGGACGCCTGCTTGCCCTTCGGCCCCTGCGTCACTTCGAAGGAGACCTTCTGGCCTTCCTTCAGGGTCTTGAAGCCCTGCATCTGGATCGCGGAGAAGTGCGCGAAGAGGTCTTCGCTGCCGTCGTCGGGCGTGATGAACCCGTAACCCTTCGCGTCATTGAACCACTTCACAGTTCCGGTTGCCATGCGATTGCTTGCCTCTTGTTAAACGGGTGGAGTCCCGCACATCGTTCGGATCCAGGCCCCGCTCGTCGTCAAAAGGCGATGCGAAATGCTTGAAACCAAACTCCAAGGCGCTTTTTACGCGGGGTCCCCCAGAGTGTCAATAGCGCCCTCCCGGGGGGCGCAAACGGCCCCGATCGCGCCCCCCGGCGCGGCCCAGGCCGACGAACGGCGTGCACAAACGATTGAAGGGTCTTGAAAAACCCCTCCCGCTTGTCCATATTAGACGTAGATCCTTCCACCCGAAGGGAACCGGAGGTTCTCCGCGTTGAGTGTCCTCCCATCCGTGCCATGGCCGAAAAACCGAGCGGCTCCACGCTCCTCAAGCCGAGCGAGACCCAGGCCAAACCGCCGCCGATGTTCCAGGTCGTGATGTACAACGACGACTACACGCCGATGGAATTCGTTGTGGAAGTGCTGCAGCTGTTCTTCGCCTTGCCGCGGGAACGCGCTACCCAGATCATGCTCAAAGTGCATACCGAGGGGCGCGGAGTCTGCGGGATCTACCCGAGGGATGTCGCCTCGAGCAAGGTGGAGCAGGTAACCGAATATGCGCGCCAACACCAGCATCCGCTGCAGTGCGCGATGGAGGAAACATGATCGCCCAGGAGTTGGAAGTCAGTCTGCACATGGCCTTTGTCGAGGCCCGCCAGAAGCGCCACGAGTTCATCACCGTGGAGCATCTGCTGCTCGCCCTGTGCGACAACCCGTCCGCCTCGGAAGTCCTGAAGGCCTGCGCGGCGAAGATCGACGAGCTGAAGAAGGCGCTGTCGGACTTCGTGATGCAGCACACCCCGACCGTCGCCGGCACCGGCGAAGTCGACACCCAGCCCACGCTCGGGTTCCAGCGGGTCATCCAGCGCGCCATCCTGCACGTGCAGTCGTCCGGCAAGAAGGAAGTGACCGGCGCCAACGTGCTGGTGGCGATCTACGGCGAGAAGGACTCCCACGCGGTCTATTTCCTGCACCAGCAGGGCGTGTCGCGCCTGGACGTCGTGAACTACATCTCCCACGGCATCACCAAGGCGCCCCAGGCGCCGGGGGCGCGGGAGGAGGGCGAAACCGAGACCGAGGCGCCCGAGGCGCAGTCGGGCGGCGCCCTCGAGAGCTTCACCCAGAACCTGAACCAGCTCGCGATCGACGGCAAGATCGACCCGCTCATCGGCCGCGAGGCCGAGCTCGAGCGCGTGGTGCAGATCCTCTGCCGGCGGCGCAAGAACAACCCGCTGCTGGTGGGCGAGGCGGGCGTGGGCAAGACCGCCATTGCCGAGGGGCTCGCCAAGCGCGTGATCGACTCGCAGGTGCCCGAGATCCTCGCCAAGGCCCAGGTCTACGCGCTCGACATGGGAGCACTCCTGGCGGGCACCAAGTACCGCGGCGATTTCGAGCAGCGCCTGAAGGCGGTGCTCAAGCAGCTCGTGGACAACCCGAACGCGATCCTCTTCATCGACGAGATCCATACGCTCATCGGGGCGGGCAGCGCCTCGGGCGGGACGCTCGACGCCTCGAACCTGCTCAAGCCCGCGCTCTCGTCGGGCGCGCTCAAGTGCATCGGCGCCACCACTTACCAGGAGTACCGCGGCATCTTCGAGAAGGACCACGCCCTTTCCCGGCGCTTCCAGAAGGTGGACGTGAACGAGCCGTCCATCCAGGAGACGGTGGAGATCCTGCGCGGGTTGAAGTCGCGCTTCGAGCAGCACCACGGCGTGAAGTACACGGCCAACGCGCTCACCACGGCCGCGGAGCTCTCGGCGCGCTACATCAACGACCGGCACCTTCCCGACAAGGCGATCGACGTGATCGACGAGGCCGGGGCGCTGCAGCGCATCCTGCCCAAGTCCAAGCAGAAGAAGGTGATCGGCAAGCCCGAGATCGAGGAGATCGTCTCCAAGATCGCCCGGGTGCCCGCGCGCAGCGTATCCAACGACGATCGCAGCGCCCTGAAGAACCTCGACCGCGACCTGAAGGCGACCGTCTTCGGCCAGGACAAGGCGATCGATGCGCTCTCCGCGGCGATCAAGATGGCGAGGAGCGGCCTGGGCAACCCGCAGAAGCCCGTGGGATGCTTCCTCTTTTCCGGCCCCACGGGCGTGGGCAAGACCGAAGTGGCACGCCAGCTCGCTTTCATCATGGGGGTCGAGCTCATCCGCTTCGACATGTCGGAGTACATGGAGCGCCACGCGGTGTCGCGGCTCATCGGCGCGCCTCCCGGCTACGTGGGTTTCGACCAGGGGGGCCTGCTCACCGAGGCGATCACGAAGCACCCGTACTCGGTGCTGCTCATGGACGAGATCGAGAAGGCCCATCCGGACATCTTCAATATCCTGCTCCAGGTGATGGACCACGGCACGCTCACGGACAACAACGGCCGCAAGGCGGATTTCCGCAACGTCGTGATCGTGATGACCACGAATGCGGGCGCCGAGGGCCTGTCGAAGAACGCCATGGGCTTCACGCAGCAGCGCATGGCGGGCGACGAGATGGCCGAGATCAAGCGCATGTTCACCCCGGAGTTCCGCAACCGCCTCGACGCCGTGGTGTCGTTCGGCGCGTTGGACGAGCAGATCATCCTGCGGGTGGTGGACAAGTTCCTCATGCAGCTCGAGGCCCAGCTCTCCGAGAAGAAGGTCGAGGCGCTCTTCACGGAGAGCCTCAAGAAATACCTCGCCAAGAACGGCTTCGACCCGCAGATGGGCGCTCGCCCCATGGCCCGCCTGATCCAGGACACGATCCGCCGCGCGCTGGCCGACGAGCTCCTGTTCGGCAAGCTCGCCAGCGGCGGGCGGGTGACCATCGACGTGGACGACAACGACCAGGTGATCCTCGACATCGCGCAATCGGCCCAGCCCGCCGAGCCGGTCGAATCCACCTGACGCCTCCCGATGGGAACGACGACGCCCGCCCCAGCGCGGGCGTTTTTTTGCCCTGCCCGATCGAAACCCGCTGTCGAGATGCCGCGCCGCGGTCGCCTTCGGCGGGCCCAGGCCCATGCTCCCGCGTTCGCCACTTCCATCCTGAGCGAGCCGGCGCCCACGCTCACCAGCACCTGCTACAGTTTCGTCTCCGACAACCTCGTGATCCACGTGGCCTCGGTGCATAAATACGATATTCGCGAGCGAACCATGAGGGCAGTCCCCGGGGCGGGAGGCCTGTCGCCCGCCATGAACGGGGAGGAAGTGCGCTATGCCTACGACTGGGTGCGCAACATCTGGGCCAATGCGCTCGCCTAGGGCGCCCGGGTCCCTGCATCCGCCGGGCCGGCGAGCCCGTACATTCCCGCCATGACACGGCGCATCCTGGTTCTTTTCCCCGACGAGTGGGACTACGCGGCGGCTCGCGATCCCCGGTGCCGGGACCGCTTCGAGTTCCACTACGAGGGCTTCGACCTCTTCCGCTTTCCCGACAACGCGCGGCTCTTCACTTTCGATGCCCTGGCGTTCGTCGAGAGCACGGTGCGCCGGTACGCGCGCCGCGGCATCGATGCGGTGGTCACCTCCGACGAGCAGTTCGGGCCGTTCCTCGCGAGCCTCGTCGCGATGCGCCTGGGCCTGCCGTACACGCCGCTCGAGGCGGTGCTCACCATCCAGCACAAGTTCTACGCCCGCCGCGCCTTCCAGCGCATCGCCCCGGAGTGCAACGCGCGCTTCGGGCTGATCCGGCGCGGCTTCGACTCGCCCGGCGACGTGCCCATGGCCTTCCCGTTCTACGTGAAGCCCGCCAAGGCCGCCTACTCCGTGCTCGCCCAGCGGGTCGATTCCTTCGAGGAGCTGCGCCTTCACACCCGGTTCGGATGGTTCGAGGCGGCGATCATCGAGCGGCTCGTGCGGCCGTTCGCCGACGTGATGCGCGAGCATTCCACGCTCGCGGAAGACCCCTTCAGCATGGTGTGCGAAGAGCTCGTGCGCGGCCGCCAGGTGACGGCGAACGGGTTTGCGCGCGAGGGCAAGGTCACGATGCTCGGCACCGTGGACTCGATCATGTATCCCGGTACCGACCAGTTCCAGCGCTTCCAGTATCCTTCGGCGCTGCCCCCGGAACAGCTGCGGCGCGTCGACGCCGTCGCCAGGCGCCTGATCGAGGGGACGGGATTCCGCCACGGCATGTTCAACGTCGAGATGCGCGTCGATCCCGTGTCGGGCCTGCCGAAGATCATCGAGATCAATCCGCGCGCCGCGGGCCAGTTCTACGACCTGTTCGAGCGCGTGGACGGATATAGCCTCTTCGAGGCCATGATCGTGCTCGAATGCGGCGGCGAGCCCACGGTGCGCCGGGCCGCCGGGGCCCAGGCCCACGCGGCGAGCTTCGTGCTGCGCGACCTCGCGGGCGAAGGGCTCGCGCACTGGCCCTCCCTCGCGCGGATCGAGGCGCTGCAGGCCCGCAATCCCGATGCGCACCTGATGGTGTACCGCAAGCGCGGGGCGGACCTGAGGCGCGAGATGAAGTGGCTCGGAAGCTACCGCTACGGCGTCTTCAACGTGGGTGCGGCCACCCTCGAGGAGTTGTTCGGGCGCTTCCAGCGCCTCTGCGCCGAGATCGATTTCCATCCCCGCAGCCACCGGGCCCTCGACCTCGAGCGGCTGGCCGCCCAGTCCCAGTTCGGCGACGACTGACGGCTAGGAGCGTCCCGCCGGCTCGATCCATGCCGGGTCGAATTCGGGATTCACGAGGGAATGGAGCACGTGGTCGCGCCATGCCCCGTCGATGAAGAGATAGTCCTTCGCGAGGCCCTCCCGCGCGAATCCCAGGCGGCCGAGGACGCGCTCGCTGCGGGCATT
This sequence comes from Betaproteobacteria bacterium, assembly GCA_012274175.1. Classification (GTDB taxonomy): domain Bacteria; phylum Pseudomonadota; class Gammaproteobacteria; order Burkholderiales; family Usitatibacteraceae; genus Usitatibacter. Next base: position 1 of record JAAOZZ010000082.1, on the reverse strand, counting down.
C
>JAAOZZ010000081.1 GCA_012274175.1 Betaproteobacteria bacterium | reverse complement strand
GATAGGGCGCCGCGCCTCGGGCCCGCCCATGCGCGCGAGGGCGGCGAACGCGGCGTCGTAGAGCGTGAGGCGCATCGCGAACCCGAGCAGGATCCACGCGGCGTAATAGAGCGCTACGCCGTGCGCGACGGCGAGCAGCACGCAGGAAGCCGCCGTGAGGAGCGAACCGGCCACCATTACGCGCGCTCCGCCGTGGCGGTCGATCCAGCGTCCCGCGAGCGCGGAGGAAAAGCCCATCACCAGCAGTGCCGCCGAGAAGCCCCCGTAGACCACGGCCTGCGACCAGCGCAGGTCCGCCACCATCGCGGGGCCGAAGACACCGATGAGGTAGTAGGTGATGCCCCAGCAGACGAGCTGCGACAGGCCCAGGGCGATGACGGTGGAGCGGCGGATCAAGGCGTGGGCATGATAGCAAACGCCCGGTCCGGCCTCGAAATTCCTCCGCCCGTTCAGCTTCGCGCAAGCTCGGCGCGGATATCCTCGGGAATCCCGCAGGGTTGCCGCCGGGGCGCACCGCGGATATCCGGATACCACAACCACACCTCGAGGAGCGCGCATGTCTGGACAGGACCTGTTGGGCAAGAAATTGAGCCGCCGCACGGTGATCAAGGCCGCCGCGGCCGCGGGAGCGCTGCAGCTGACCGGGCCGTTCATCATCAGCGCCCGCGGCGAGCAGCCGGTGAAGATCGGCCTGGACAACCCGCTGACCGGCACCTACGCCGCGGTCGGCAAGAACGAGCTGATCGGCTGCCAGCTCGCCATCGAGCAGATCAACGCCAAGGGCGGCATCGTCGGGCGGCCCGTGGAGCTGATCGTCGAGGACTCCACCAGCGGCGACGCCGGCACCGCGGTGCAGAAGGCGCGCAAGCTGATCGAGCGCGATCACGTGAATTTCCTGCTGGGCAACGTGAACTCGGCCCTGGCGCTCGCCATGGCCGACGTGAGCAGCGAGAAGAAGGTGCTGCACGTCGTGCCGGGCGGACACACCGACGCCGTGACCGGGGCCACCTGCCACTGGAACGTCTTCCGCATCTGCAACACGACGCAGATGGAAGCCAACGCCGTGACGCCCTCGCTCATCAAGAACGCCGGCAAGAAGTGGTACTACATCACGCCCGACTACGCCTTCGGCCACACGCTGCAGGCCGGCCTCGAGAAGGCGTGCGCCAAGGCGGGCGGCACCAAGCTGGGCGCCGACCTCACCCCGCTGGGCACCACGGACTTCTCCTCCTACCTCATCAAGGCCCAGGCCGCGAAGCCCGACGTGATCATCTTCCTCACCCAGGGCGACGACATGGTGAACGCGCTGAAGCAGGCGGTGCAGTTCGGCCTGGACAAGCGCTTCCATCTCGCGGGAGCGCAGCAGGAGCTCGAGCCCCTCGAGGGCCTGCCGCCGGAAGCGCGCATCGGCACCTGGGTCTTCGAGTGGTACTGGAACCAGCCCAACGTGCCCCACGTGAAGGAGTTCGTCGCAGCGATCAAGAAGAAGACGGGACGGGTGCCCACGGCGCGTACTTGGTTCGGCTTCGCCTCGACATGGAGCTGCGCTCTCGGCGCCAACAGCGCCAAGTCCCTCGAGGCGGTGAAGATCGCCAAGGCCATGCAGGGCATGAAGCTTCCGCCCGAGGTGGCCCTCATGCCGGACACGCCTTACTTCCGCGCGGGGCAGAACCAGCTGATCCCGAACCTCTACGTGGGCCACGCCCAGGCGAAGGGCCCCGCGGGACCGGACGACCTCTTCCACGTGGACCAGGTGGTGAAAGGGCCCGATATCGCGGGCACCCTCGAGGAGTCCGGCTGCAAGATGACCTGGCCCGCCTGAAGCGCGGTTCGTCCTGCAACTCCCTGCGCCCGGCCGCGCGAATGCGCGGCCGGGCGCACATTCGCAATTCCCCCGGAGCCCTCCCCGGATGACGCAGCTGATCCTGTTCAACGTCTTCAACGGCCTCGTGGTCGGTGCCTTCTACGCACTGATGGCGCTGGGCCTGTCGCTGATCCTCAACCTGAGCGGGGTGATCAACTTCGCCCACGGCGGCTTCCTCGCGCTGGGCGCCTATCTCGCCTACACCCTGATGCCCTACACGGGATTCTGGGGCGCCCTGGTGGTGGCCCCCGTGCTGACCGCGGTGATCGGCCTCGCGATCGAGCGCGTGCTGATCCGGCCGCTCTACGGGCGCGATCCGCTCTACAGCCTGCTGCTCACCTTCGGGCTCGCCTACGTCCTGGAAGACGGCGCGCGCTTCATCTGGGGCGCGCAAAGCGTGCCTTACCCGATCCCGGCCTCCCTCACCACACCCCTCAGCACCGAGTTCTTCTTCCTCACCGGATACCGGCTCTTCATGGTGGCGCTCGTGGCCGTGGCGGTGCTGGGGCTTTTCTTCATCCTCAACCGCACGCGCCTCGGGATCCGCATCCGCGCCGGTACCCTCGACCTCGAGACGGTGTCGGTGCTGGGAGTCAACGTGCGGGTGCTGCGCAACCTCAACTTCGGCCTCGGCATCTACCTCGCGGGACTCGCGGGCGTGCTCGCGGCCGGGATGCTGGGACTGCAGCCCACCATCGGCACCTCGCTCATCATGCCCAGCTTCGTCGCGATCATCGTGGGCGGCCTGGGCAGCCTTCCGGGCACGCTGCTGGGCGGGCTGCTGATCGGCGTGGCGTCGGGCCTCACCACCGTGTTCCTGCCCTCGGCCACGGAAGCGGTCATCTACGTGATGATGGGGCTCGTGCTGCTCGTGCGTCCGCGCGGCCTGCTGGGCGAGGAAGGAAGGACCCAATGAGCGCGCTCAGGCAGCAGGTGCCCAACGCCGTCGTCTGGCTCGTGCTGCTCACGATGCCGTACTGGATGGGCGCGGTGGGCGGCTACACGGAGCTCGCGAGCCGGGTCGTGGTGCTCGGGCTCGCCGCGATGGCGCTCAACTTCCTGCTCGGGTTCACCGGCGTGCTGTCGTTCGGCCACGCCGCCTACTTCGGCCTCGGGGCGTACGGCGTGGGCATGACCATCAAGTACCTCGTACCGAGCACGCCCCTGGGCATCCTCGTGGGCGCGGCAGTGGGCACCCTCGCGGCCATGGTGATCGGGGCGCTCATCGTGAAGCTGCGCGGCGTGTACTTCGCCATGGTGACGATCGCCTTCGGCCAGGTGTTCTTCTTCATCGCTTTCCGCTGGAACGAGGTGACGGGCGGGGACGACGGGCTCACGGGCTGGAAGCGCCAGGCCCTCGACCTCGGATTCACGCGCGTGGACATCCTCGGCAGCGACAAGGCGTTCTACTACCTGGTGCTCGCGGTGTTCGCCGCCTGTGTCGCCGCGATGGCGCTCCTGCTGCGCTCGCCCTTCGGACGGACCCTCATCGCGATCCGGGAGAACGAGCGCCGGGCCCGCTTCCTGGGCATTCCCGTGGAGCAGCACATCTGGCTCTCGTTCGTGATCTCGTGCTTCTTCGTGAGCATCGCGGGCACGCTCTACGCGCTGCTCAGCAACTTCACCGACCCCCGCGCCTTGCGCTGGGACCAGTCGGGCAACTTCGTGATCATGGCGGTGCTGGGCGGCATGCGCTCCTTCTGGGGGCCTCTCATCGGTGCGGCGATCTTCGTGGTGCTGCAGGACTACGTGTCGAGCCAGACGGAGAACTGGATGTCGGTGATCGGGGTCTTCTTCATGCTGGTGGTGCTCTTCTTCCCGCGCGGCGTCCTCGGGATCCTGCGCCGGAGGCTCGCCTCGTGAGCCTGCTGCAGGTGCGCGACGTCTCGAAGCATTTCGGCAAGCTGGTGGCGGTGGACGGCGTGTCGCTCACCGTCGAGCCCGGCGAGCTGCGGGCGGTGATCGGCCCCAACGGGGCGGGCAAGACCACCTTCTTCAACCTGGTGAGCGGATTCTTCCCGCCCACACGGGGAAGCATCGTCTTCGACGGCCGCGACATCACGTCGCTTTCGGAGCACCGGCGCGTGAGGCTCGGCATGGCGCGCACGTTCCAGGTGACCGAGATCTTTCCCGAGCTCACCGTGCGCGAGAACCTGCGCGTGCCGGTGGAAGTGGCGGCCGGGCGCCGGCTCAGCCCCTGGCTCACGAAGGCGGCTGACGCCGGCATCCGCGCTCGCGTGGGCGAGTTGATGGAGATGGGAGGCATCGCCGACAAGGCCGACCGCCTCGTGGGGGAGCTATCCCACGGCGACCAGCGGGCCACGGAAATCATGATGTCGCTCGCGCTCAACCCGCGCCTGCTCCTGCTGGACGAGCCCACCGCCGGCATGGGCGACCAGGAGACGTACAACATCACGCGCCTCATCCGCCGGCTGCATCGCGACCAGAAGCAGTCCATCGTCCTGATCGAGCACGACATGCGCGTGATCTTCCACCTGGCCGATCGCATCATGGTGCTCGCCGAGGGCGCGGTGCTCGCCGAGGGCACGCCCGACGAGATCGCCGCCGACGAGCGCGTGCAGGCGGCCTACCTGGGGAAGGCGGCATGAACGCGCTCGAAGTCCGCGGCCTGCACACGTTCTACGGCAAGAGCCACATCCTCCACGGCATCGACCTGGAGGTGCGCGAAGGCGAGCTCGTGGCCCTGCTCGGGCGCAACGGCGCGGGCAAGACCACGACGCTGCGCACCCTCATGGGCCTGGCGCGGCCGCGCCAGGGCTACGTGCGCATCTTCGGCGAGAACACCACCGACTGGCCCCCGTTCCGAATCGCCGGCCGCGGCGTGGGCTATGTGCCCGAGGGACGGCGCATCTTCGCCAACCTCACGGTCGACGAGAACCTCAAGGTCCCCCTGGAGCGGCCCGGCCCGTGGACCGCCTCCCGGGTCTACGAGCTCTTCCCGCGGCTGGCACAGCGGCGCGACAACAAGGGCCGCCAGCTCTCGGGCGGGGAGCAGGAGATGCTCGCCATCGGCCGCGCGCTGCTGCTCAACCCCAAGCTTCTCTTCCTCGACGAGCCCTCCCAGGGTCTGGCGCCGCTCATCGTGCAGGACGTGTTCAAGGTGATCGTCGCGATGCGCAGCGAGGGCATCTCGGTGCTGCTGGTGGAGCAGAACGTGCGCGCCGCCGTGGAGATCGCCGACCGGGCCTACGTGCTCGACAACGGGGCCGTGGTGTACGAAGGACCCGCGGCGGAATTCGCGCGCGACGAGGAGCGCGTGCGCGCCCTGGCCGGGGCGAGCGCGGAGAAGTGGGAGGCGATGGAGTAATCCGGCGGCGGGCGCCCTCAGTGGGTGGCCGCCGGGGAATGGACGATCGCCGCGCGCAGCTCGCGCAGCTTCGCCTTCACCTTCCCTCCATTGGCGCTTCCCATGCGCAGCAGGAGCTTCTGCCCCGACGAGCGTCCTTCCAGCTGGGGATCCTCGTACTGGTAGAGGACGTGTGGCACGACGAGCCGGATCG
>JAAOZZ010000080.1 GCA_012274175.1 Betaproteobacteria bacterium | reverse complement strand
TCGAGGCGCGCACCGTAGCCGCGGATCTGCTCCATCTTCGCGGGCGAGGCCACGCTCGGCACGAAGATCGTCGCGGGCTTCCCCAGGGTCATCGCCGCGTACGCGACCGCCGCCCCATGGTTGCCTCCGCTGGCCGCCACCACGCCCGCGGCGGGCACCTCGCGGCCGAGCAGCTGGTTGAATGCACCACGGGCCTTGAAGGAGCCCGCGTGCTGGAGGAATTCGAGCTTGAACGCGAGGCGCACGCCCGGCAGGCCGAAGTCCGCGCCGTCGACTTCCACCACGGGCGTGCGCCGAATGTGCGGCGCGATGCGCGCGGCCGCCTCGCGAATGCGCGCGGCGTCGATGCCCGGTGCCGGGTCGGCGCTCGCGTTCTGGGCTCGCTCGGGCAAGGGCTCGATGATGGGACGCTCTCGAGAGAAGGCTGCTCCCGATGGTAATCGAATCCCGCCCGGGACCGCGCCGGCCGCGCGCCGGCACCGTACGCATCGAGGAGCGCGTGAAGGGGCAGGCCGCGCCGATATAAAATCGAGGCTTGATCGAAACACCTCTCACTTTCCGCCCGCTGCTGGCACCGGTCGAGTCCCCCGGCGCCCGCACCTTCGCCTTCCGCGGCAACGAGCTCATGCTGCGCGAAGCGGACCTCGCGTTGCCCGATGCCGCGGAGTTCGCGTCGCTGGGCGTCGATCCCGAAATGCTCGTTCCCGTGGGCATGTATGGGGAGACCTACTGCCGCGCGACGTGGCTGCCGCGCGAGGCCGCCCCGCTCGCCGGCTTCGGGTTCAGCGGGCTGCGCGCGCTCTTCGGGCGCATGGACGAGGCCATGCTCGCGGTGGCGGGCAGGGCCTTCCAGATCGCCGACTGGGCGCGCAGCCATCGCTTCTGTGGAGCGTGCGGCCGTCCCATGGCGCGCGTGCCCGGCGAGCGGGTGATGAAGTGCGCTTGCGGCCATTCGGCCTACCCGCGCATCTCCCCGGCGATGATGGTGCTGGTCAAGCGCGGAGCGGACCTGCTGCTCGCGCGCAACGTGGCCGCGCCGCCCGGGCGCTTCAGCGCGCTCGCCGGATTCCTGGAGCCGGGCGAGTCGGTGGAGGATGCGATCCACCGCGAGGTGCGCGAGGAAGTGGGCGTGGAGGTGGCGGACCTGCGCTACTTCGCGAGCCAGTCGTGGCCCTTCCCCGGATCGCTCATGCTCGCCTTCACCGCCGAGTACGCCGGCGGCGAGGTGCGCCCGGACGCACGCGAGATCGCCGAGGCGCGCTGGTTCCGCCCAGGGGACGCGCTGCCGCAGCTCTCGCCGCGCCAGTCCATCTCCCGCGCCCTCATCGACGCGAACCTGCCGCGCGCTCAGGGCCGCGAGACGTAGGCATTGCCGCGGATGTAGAAGCGCAGCAGCCTGCGCGCCCAGTGACCCGCGTAGTCCACGCCGATGCGCGGCCGCCTGGCGACGCGGATCGGCGGCGCTTCGCGCCCGGCGCTTGCCACGTAGAGGTCGTCGCTCAGGAGGTCGTGGCCGTTGCAGCGCCGGTCCAGGTCCATCGCCTTGCACAGCAGCGCCGGGCCCTGGGTGCGACCGTGCACGTTGCGCACCGGCTCGAGCGCGCGCAGCAGGACGGCGGAGGCTACCCCTTCGGCTTGCGTGACGACGTTCATGCACCAATGCATGCCGTAGACGAAGTAGAGGTACGCGTGGCCGGGCGGGCCGAACATCACGCGCGTGCGCTCCGTGAGTCCCTTCGCGGAATGGGCCGCGAGGTCGTGGGGACCGAGGTAGGCCTCCACCTCGACGATGCGCCCCACCCGCTCCACGCCGCCCACCACGTGGACCAGGTGCTTGCCGAGCAGCTCCTGGGCCACGACGACGGTATCGCGGTCGTAGAAGGACCTTGGAAGCTTGCGCGTCGTGGCCCGGGGCGCCATCGGAGCGACGGCGAGCTAGGAATGGGCGGCGCGGCTGTCGTCCGGCGCCTCGGCCCGTTCACCCTTGCCGTAATCGCGCATGACCGAGGCCACGCGCAGCCGGTAATCGGCGAACACCCCGGAGCGACCGCGAGCCTGCGCCGCGCGATGGGCTTCGACGTTGCGCCATGCCCGCACCGCCTGCTCCTCGCGCCCGGGCCACAGCTCGAAAATGACGGCGATCATGGAACCTCCCGGCCACGGCCCCGGGAAAATCCCGGTGCCCAGGCGCCATGCTAGCCGGGAATGGTCCTCGAATGGGCGGTGCAGAGCTGCCGGATGTAGGCCTCGGGATGCTCGGTGAAGCCCGCCTTCGGATAGGCGCAGAAAAGCGCGAAGCGCTCTTCCTGCACGAGCTTCGCCCACAGGAGCTCGAGCCGCACCGTGGCCGCGCACATGCCCCGCGACCAGAGCACGGCCACGAGCTCGCCGAAGGCGCGCACGGTGCGACCGTGACGGCGTGTGCGCTCGAGCAGCTCGCCCATGGTGGCGAGGAAGCGTTCATCGTCGGGCCAGCCGTCCACCATGAACTTTCCCAGGGTCTCCTCGGCGAGCAGCGCGACATAGCGGTCTTCCCAGCGCGCCCGGTCCACGTCGATGCCATCGGCGCGCAAGCGCTTTTCCAGCGCGTGCAGGTGCGGGGCGGTAGCCAGCACGATGGCGCTTTCGCCTTCGCGCAGTCCCCCGCCCACAAATCCGGTAAGCGAATCGAGGAACACGTCTTCATCCCCGTAGACCTGCATGAGATGCTCGCAGGGCGCCATTTCACCCCAGAAAATCCTGGAGCGCACCGGTTGGATGCCTGGAACCGAAGCCATTGCGTGTACGCCCTCGTGGACTTGCGCTCGATGCTACCAGCCCTCCTGGCCGCGAAATGTCGGCCGATTCCTACGCTGGAAGTTAATTGACCAAATGTTGCGGCGGGATTGCACGCGGGGCGGTCGATGTCCACAATGCGCCCATCTTCCGAGCCGGAATCCCCCATGAACTCCCGACTGCTGCTGTGCATCGCCCTCGCCACCGCCACCTCCACCGCCTGGGCGGCCGAACGCCCCGAGGACCGCTGGAACCTGGCGGACCTCTATCCGGACACCCAGGCCTGGGATGCCGATGCCGCGCGCCTCGAGCTGCAGATGAAGACCTTCGAATCGTGCCGGGGACACCTGGGGGATTCCGCCGCGCGTTTCCATGAATGCCTCGACCTGCGCTCCGATATGGCCAAGCGCTATTCGCGCATGGCCGTCTACGCCAACGAGCTCTTCTCCGCGGACACGGGCGCCTCCTCGAGCCTGGAGCTGAGCCAGAGGAGCCAGGTGCTGGGCTCGAAGCTGGGCGAGGCCACCTCCTTCATGCGCCCCGAGGTCCTCGCCATGGGAAGCGCCAAGGTCGACGCCTTCTTCGCCGCCGACAGCGGCCTCGCGCCCTACCGCCATCCGGTGGACGACATCCTGCGCGCCGCGCCCCACACGCTCGACGCCGAGGGCGAGCAGATCGTGGCCGCCTTCAGCCTGTCCTCGGGCGCCGGGGGAGCGGCCTACCAGATCCTGTCCAACGCCGACATGCCGTGGCCCACGGTGAAGCTCTCCGACGGGACCGAGGCGAAGCTCGACCAGTCGGCCTACACGAAGTACCGCGAAGCGAGCGACCGCGCCGACCGCAAGAAGGTGTTCGACGCGTTCTTCGGCACCTTCAAGGAATTCGAGCGCACCTTCGGCGTGACCTTCTATTCCAACCTCAAGGAAGACACCGTCAACGCGAAGATCCGCCACTACCCGGATTCCATCACCGCGTCGCTGGACCGCAACAAGGTCCCGGTGCAGGTGTACGACACGCTCATCGCCCAGGCCAATGCGGAGCTGCCCACGCTGTACCGCTATTTCCGGCTGCGCGCTCGGATGCTGGGCGTGAAGGAGATACGCTACTACGACATGTATCCGCCGCTCGTTGGCGGAGGGCGGCAATACCCCATCGACGAGGGCAAGCAGCTCATGCTGGACGCCGTGAAGCCCCTGGGCCCGGCCTACGTGGAGGAGATGCGCAAGGGCCTCGCCGGCCGCTGGATGGACGTGTACCCGCGGCCCCGCAAGCTGTCGGGCGCCCACATGGCGGGCTCGGCCTACGACGTGCACCCGTACCTGCTCATCAACTACACCGACAACTACGAGTCCGTCTCCACCATCGCCCACGAGTGGGGCCATGCGATGCATTCGTACCTGTCCAACCACGCGCAGCCCTTCGTCACTTCGCGCTACGCGACATTCGTGGCCGAGATCGCCTCGACGCTCAATGAGGCGCTGCTGCTCGACCACATGCTGAAGACCTCCAAGAGCGACGACGAGCGGCTGCTCTACCTGGGAAGCGCCCTCGAGGGCTTGCGCACGACGTTCTTCCGCCAGGCGATGTTCGCCGAGTTCGAGCGCGACGTGCACGCGCGGGTGGACCGGGGCGAGGCGCTCACCGGTGACAAGATCACGAAGATCTACGGCGACATCCTCTAGCGCTATCACGGCGACAAGGAAGGCGTGGTCAAGATCGACGACCAGTACGCCGTGGAATGGGCGTACATCCCGCACTTCTACTACAACTTCTACGTGTACCAGTACGCCACCTCGATTGCCGCGAGCTCGCTCTTCGCCGAGGCGATCCTCAAGGGCGAGCCGGGCGTGCGGGAGCGCTACCTGAAGATGCTCTCCTCGGGAAGCTCGGACTACCCGTACGAGCTGGTGAAGGCCGCGGGCGTGGACCTCGCGACGCCGGCGCCCTACGTGGCGGTGGCCACGCGCATGAACCGCATCATGGACGAGATCGAGGCGATCCTCGCGCGGCGCGGCAAGTGAGGCGAACTGCGCGGCGCCACATCCGCCGCGCAGGACAAAAAAACTCGGCGAAAAAATTCGCCGAGTTCCAATTCCTTGCCGCCGGAGGAACGGCAAGAATCCCAGCGCCCATGATGGCGCAAAACACTTTCGGGAACCTGAACCTGGGCCGCTAGGCCGCGCGGCTCTCGCCGCCGCACACGCGATCCGGCTCCAGGTGTCCGAGCACGATCGCGCGGAATCGCTCCCGCGCGCGCGGCGCGCCGAGCGCGGCCTCCAGCTCCGGCAGGTCGATGAATTCCTGCGCTCCGAGGAACCCCGCGGCGACGAACGCCCCATGCAGCGATTCGTCGCTCAAATGGGAGCCGGGATTCACCCGGCAGCAGACGCAGGGGATGCGTGGGTGTCCCACGACCGCGTCGCGCACGAGATCGAGCATGCGGGAATCGTCGAATCGCATGCTGCACAGGAGCAGCGCCACGCGGGCGTCGCGCGCCAGCCGGCGCAGCGCCTCTTCCTCGGAATGCACCGGTACCAGCTCCACGGCGTCCCCGAGAATTCCATGGAGGACCGGAAAGCCCTCGGGGGTGCAGGCGACCAGGACTCTCGGGCGCTGGCGCTCGGGCAACGGCATTGCAGCGACCTTTCGACGAAGCGGTACGACTTCCAGGTCACGCTACGCCGGCAAACTTAAGGGGAACTGAAGATACGCGGTCACTCGCCCACGGCCATTTTCGGGAAATCCCGCGCTCCGCGAGTAACGCTCGTTGTGGCGCGCTGCTCCGGGCGGCCTAGGGCCGCGCGCGGAAGCGTGCCGCGAGCACGGCGCTCGCCGCCAGGGACATCGTCGCAACGACCACGGAGACGTAGAGCGAGCCCGCCGACCCGAAACGCTCGGCCACCTCCGCGTAGGCGAGCGGTGCGGCGGCCGCGAGCACGAATCCCGGGGCGAGCAGCTTGCCCACGACGGTGCCGTAGGTGCGGTGATCGAAGAGCACCAGCGGAAGCGTGCCACGCGTGATGGTCGACACGCCGTTCCCGGCGCCGTAGAAGAACGCGAACGCCGCCGCCGCCGCGACGAACTCGCCGCTCAGCAGGCCCGCGAGGAACGCGAACGGCAGCACCGCCGCGGCGGCGAGGTTCAACGCGACGGGATCGACGCGGCGGCCGAAGACGACCTCGGCCATGCGCGCGGCCGTCTGCCCGATGCCGCGCAGCGACGAGATCCACACTGCGGCGGACGCTGCCACGCCCAGTCCGGCGAAGATCCCGATCATGTGGGACGACATCGCCGAGTTGAGGAACGAGGCGAGGCCCGCGATCAGGGCGTAGAGCGAGCCGGCCAGGACCCGGTCGGCGGACGTCGCCGCGCGGGGGCGTGCCGCCGCGGCGTGCCCCGCGCCCTGGGGCGCCACGTATCGCCCCCCCGGCAGCGCGAGATG
>JAAOZZ010000079.1 GCA_012274175.1 Betaproteobacteria bacterium | reverse complement strand
CGTGAGCGACGGCGACCTGATTGAAGGCGTGGCGTCGGAAGCCGCCTCGCTCGCGGGACACCTGCAGCTCGGCAAGCTGGTCTACCTCTACGACGACAATCGGGTCACGCTGTCCGCGGGCACCGACATCGCGTTCACGGAGGACCGCGCCCGGCGCTTCGAGGCCTACGGCTGGCACACCCAATCTGTCGACGACGGCAACGATCTCGCGGCGATCGAGCGTGCGCTTTCGAGCGCCCACGCCGAAACCCGGCGTCCCTCGCTGATCCTCGTGCGCACGCACCTGGGCTATGGTTCGCCCAACCGCCAGGACAGCTACAAGGCGCACGGCTCGCCGCTCGGCGAAGAAGAGGTGCGCCTCACCAAGCGCAACCTCGGCTGGCCGACGGAGCCCACGTTTCTCGTCCCCGAGCAGGCGCGGGTCCATTTTCGCGAGTCCGTCGCGCGGGGCCGGCGAGCGCACGACGAGTGGAACGAGAGGTTCTCCGCGTACGCCCGAGAGCATCCCGAGCTCGCGCGGGAATTGCAGCACCTCCTGCATGGGGGACTGCCCGCGGGCTGGGACCAGGACATTCCCGTGTTTCCCGCGGACGCTCGGGGCATGGCTACCCGTGTCGCCTCCGGCAAGGTGATGAATGCCGTCGCGCCGCGCCTGCCGGCGCTCATCGGCGGCTCCGCGGACCTGGATCCGTCGACCCTCACCGCGTTGCAGGGATTGGGAGACTTCGAGGCGCCCGGCGCCGGCGCCCGCGATCGACAGGGCTCCGACGGGGGCGGCTGGAGTCGCGCCGGGCGCAACCTGCATTTCGGCGTGCGAGAGCATGGGATGGGAGCGGTCCTGAACGGCCTGGCCGCACATGGTGGGACCATCCCGTTCGGCGCGACGTTCCTGGTCTTTTCCGATTACATGCGCCCGCCGATGCGGCTTGCCGCGCTGATGGGGCTGCACGTCATCTACGTGTTCACCCACGACAGCATCGCGCTGGGCGAGGACGGCTCGACGCACCAGCCCGTCGAGCAGCTCGCGGGCCTGCGAGCCATTCCCCGCCTCGACGTCATTCGTCCCTGCGACGCCAACGAGACCGCCGTCGCCTGGCGGGTGGCGCTCGAGACGCGCGATCGGCCGGTGGCGCTGGTGCTCACGCGACAGGACGTCCCGACGCTCGACCGCTCGCGGTTCGCCCCCGCCGACGGGCTGCGGCGCGGGGGCTACGTCCTCGCCGACCCGCCGGGAGGCAATGCGCAGTTGATCCTCATCGCCACGGGATCGGAAGTCGCGCTCGCCGTGGCCGCGCGGGAGATGCTGTCGAAGCAGGGCGTCGCGGCGCGGGTCGTCTCGCTGCCAAGCTGGGAATTGTTCGACGCCCAACCGCGGGAATACCGGGATGCGGTGTTGCCGCCCTCGATCGGCGCGCGGCTCGCGGTCGAGGCCGGCGTGCCCCAGGGATGGCATCGCTACGTCGGAGACCGGGGCGACGTGCTCGGAGTGGAACGCTTCGGCGCCTCGGCCCCGGGCGAGGTCCTGTTGCGCGAGTATGGCTTCACCGCGGACAACGTGTGCGCACGCGCACTGGCGCTGCTGCGCTGACGATCGGCCGATGAGTCCTTCGGCCACCACGGCCACCCGCTGGCATGGGGTTCACGATATGCCGGCGCTGCATCAAGCGGCGATCGAGGCCATCCTGGCCGGTGCGGCGCGGGCCATCGGCGCACGCGGCCGATTCCTTCTCGTGCTCGCCGGCGGAAACACGCCGCGCGGGATCTATCGCGCGCTGCGCGCAGCCCACGCCGATTGGTCGGCTTGGCACATCTATTTCGGCGACGAGCGCTGCCTGCCGCCGGACGATGCGGCGCGCAACTCGCGCATGGCCGCGGAAGCCTGGCTCGACTCGGTGCCCATCGCCCCGGCCCGGTTGCATGTGATACCGGCGCAGCGGGGCGCGCTTCAAGCCGCCCGCATGTACGCGGATACGCTGCGCGGGGTCGGCGACTTCGACCTCGTCCTGCTCGGGTTGGGCGAGGATGGCCACACCGCAAGCCTGTTTCCGGGCCACGAGTGGGCAACGGCGCCCGGAGCGCCCGATACGCTCGCCGTGTTCGACGCACCCAAGCCCCCGCCGCAACGCGTGTCGATGAGCGCGGCACGCCTCAGCCGCGCGCGCCAGGTGATCTTCCTGGTCTGCGGCGAGTCCAAGCGTGGTGCTGTGGCCGCGTGGCGTGCGGCCAAGGACATACCGGCGCGCTCGATCCTGCCGGCGGCGGGAGTCGACGTGTTGGTGGAGTCCGCGCTGCTCCTGCCGTTGGCATCCTGACAGCTGGCCTACAGTGTTCGCCAGCGCACGGAGCGCTTGCGCACGGGGTGATAATCGTGGACGGTGCCGCATGCGGTACGGAACCTTTCCTCGACTTTTCCTGCCGTACCCCAAGGGGCACCAAGGATGAATCTCGGCATGATCGGACTGGGGCGCATGGGGGCGAGCCTCGTGCGCCGCCTGACGAAGGACGGGCACGTTTGCGTCGTCTACGACGTGAAAGCCGCCGCCGTGAGGAAGCTCGCGGGCCGCGGCGTCCGGGGCTGCGCCTCCATCGATGACCTCGTCGCGAAGCTGCCGCAGCCGCGCGCGGTCTGGGTGATGGTCCCCGCCGCCGTGACCGGCACGACGATCGACAATCTCGCCTCGCGCCTGGATGCCGGCGACATCGTGATCGACGGCGGCAACAGCTTCTACCGGGACGATGTCGCGCGGGCCAAGGCGCTCGCAGGGAGGGGCATCCATTATCTCGATTGCGGGACCAGCGGCGGCGTGTTCGGCCTCGCGCGCGGCTTCTGCCTGATGATCGGCGGCGAGGGCGAAATCGTCCGGCAGCTCGACCCGATCTTCCGCAGCATCGCACCCGGCGTCGACGCGGCACCGCGCACTCCGGGCCGCAAGGGGACTCCCGGTCCGGCCGAGCATGGATACCTGCATTGCGGCCCGGCGGGCGCGGGGCATTTCGTGAAGATGGTCCACAACGGCATCGAGTACGGGCTGATGGCGGCCTATGCGGAGGGATTGAACATCCTGCGCAATGCCAACGCCGGCAAGCGCGTGCGCGATGCGGACGCGGAAACGACGCCGCTGCGCGACCCGGAGTATTACCGATACGACCTGGACCTGCCCCAGGTCGCGGAAGTCTGGCGCCGAGGCAGCGTGATCGGCTCGTGGTTGCTGGACCTCACCGCCGCCTCGCTCGTGGACGACCCCGGCCTGAAGAGCTACGCCGGGCGCGTGTCGGATTCCGGCGAGGGGCGATGGACGATCGCCAGCGCGATCGAGGAAGGCGTCCCCGCCCCCGTCCTCAGCGCCGCGCTCTATGAACGCTTCAGCTCGCGAGATGGCGCGGATTTCGCCAATCGGGTGCTGTCCGCGATGCGCAAGCAGTTCGGCGGGCACGAGGAGAAGAAGAAGAAGGGAACGAGCTGAGATGGATGGCGGCAACCGCGGCGCGGCACCGTCGGACGCGCTGGTCCTGTTCGGCATCACCGGGGATCTCGCGCACAAGAAGATCTTTCCCGCGCTCTATGCGCTGGCCAAGCGCGGCGCGCTCGACGTTCCGGTGGTGGGCGTCGCCTCCTCGAAGTGGAGCCTCGCGCAGTTGCGCAAGCGCGCCGAGGACGGCATCCGGCAATCGGGAGGGATCGACGACCGGAAGGCCCTGCGCCGCCTGCTCTCGCAGCTGCGCTACGTCGACGGCGACTACAACGACCCGGGTACATTCAAGGCGCTCGAGCAGGCGCTCGGCGATGCGCGGCGACCGGCGTACTACCTCGCCATCCCGCCCGCGCTCTTCGCGACGGTGATCCAGGGCCTTGCCGCCAGGGGGATCGTTGATCGGGCGCGCGTCATCGTCGAGAAGCCGTTCGGGCGCGACCTGGCCTCGGCACGCGCCCTCAACCGCATCGCGCGGTCCGCGTTCCCGGAAGACTCGATCTTCCGCATCGATCACTTCCTCGCGAAGGAAGCGATCATGAACATCCTCTACTTTCGCTTCGCCAACTCGTTCCTGGAGCCGATCTGGAACCGCAACTACGTGGCGAGCGTCCAGGTCACCTTGTCCGAGGATTTCGGCGTGGAGGAACGGGGCGCGTTCTACGAAACCGCCGGCTGCCTGCGCGACGTGGTCCAGAACCACCTCTTCCAGATCGTGGCCCTCCTCGCCATGGAACCGCCGTCCTATCGCGGCTTCGGGGCCGTGCACGGCGAGACGGCCGACGTCTTCCAGGCAATGCGCCCGCTCGCGCCCGAAGACCTCGTGCGCGGCCAGTACGCCGGCTACCGCAGGGAGCCGGGCGTCGCGAGGAACTCGGACGTCGAGACGTTTTGCGCCCTGCGCCTTTTCATCGACTCGTGGCGCTGGGCGGGCGTGCCGTGGTACCTGCGCTCCGGGAAATGCCTGGCCGAGACGGCTTCCGAAGTGATTGTCCAGTTGAAACCGCCGCCGCAGCGCCTCTTCGCCGACTCGGCCCCGCCGCGCGGCGGCACCAACTATCTTCGCTTTCGCCTCTCCCCCAGCTCCGCCGTCGCGCTCGCGGCTCGCGTGAAGCGCGCGGGAAAGGAATTCGTCGGGGACCAGCGGGAGCTCTACCTGGTCGACGAGCAGCCGGGAGAGCAGGCGCCCTACGCGCGGCTGCTGGGAGATGCCATGGCGGGCAACGGAGCGCTCTTCACCCGCGAGGACGCCGTGGAGGCGGCCTGGGCGGTGGTCGATCCCGTCCTCACGAAGCACGAACGCGCGCGGCCCTACAAGCGCGGAAGTTGGGGGCCGCGCGAAGCCGACGCCCTTATCGCGCCGGACGGCCGTTGGCACAACCCCACGCTCGTCGATGCCCCTGCCGATTGAACACTACGCGCTGATCGGCGACTGCCATGCCGCGGCATTGGTCGGCCGGGACGGCTCCATCGATTGGCTTTGCCTTCCCCGATTCGATTCGGGCGCGTGTTTCGCGGCGTTGCTGGGATTGCCCGGGCACGGTCGGTGGCTGATCGCGCCGGCCGCGGAGGTGCGCGACATCCGGCGCAGGTATCGCGACGGCACCCTGGTCCTGGAAACCGATTTCGAGACGGCCGACGGCACCGCGCGGATCATCGACTGCATGCCGCTTTCGGACGGAAACCGGATGGTCCTGCGCATCGTGGAGGGCCTGCGGGGCCGGGTGGCCATGCGCATGGAGCTCATCATCCGCTTCGACTACGGATCCATCGTGCCGTGGGTACGGCGCCTGGATGACACGCTGCAGGCGACCGCGGGACCGGACACGCTGGAGTTGCGCACCACGGTGGCCGTGCGCGGCGAAAACATGAAGACCGTGGCCGAATTTTCCGTGACCGGGGGCGATCGAAAGGCCTTCGTGCTCGAATACCGTCCTTCCCACGAAGCGGCCACGCGACCCGTCGATCCGGAGCGCGCGCTGGCCGCCACCGAGACGGCCTGGCGCGAATGGTCCGGGCGATCCACCTACCGGGGACGCTGGCGCGGAGCGGTGGAACGCTCGCTGATCACGCTCAAGGCGCTGACCTACGGACCCACCGGAGGGATCGTTGCGGCGCCTACGACTTCGTTGCCCGAGCAGCCGGGCGGCACGCGCAACTGGGACTACCGGTACTGCTGGCTGCGCGACGCCACGTTCACGTTGAACGCGCTGCTGCTCGCCGGCTACCACGAGGAGGCCGTTGCGTGGCGCGAATGGCTGCTGCGCGCCGCGGCGGGTAAACCCGAAGACCTGCAGACCCTCTACGGCGTCATGGGCGAGCGGCGCCTCGACGAATACGTGGTGGGCTGGCTGCCCGGATACGACGGCGCGAGTCCCGTGCGCATCGGCAACGCGGCCTCGAAGCAGTTCCAGCTCGACGTCTACGGCGAAGTCATGGATACGCTGCACCTCGCGCGGGCCGCCGGCCTTCCTCCGGAGCCGGCCTCCTGGAGCATCCAGGTCGCCTTGCTCGGCTTCCTGGAATCGTGCTGGGAGCAGCCGGACGAGGGCATCTGGGAAATTCGCGGGCCGCGCCGCCATTTCACCCATTCCAAGGTGATGGCCTGGGTGGCTTTCGACCGGGCCGTAAAGGACATGGAGGCCTTCGGGCGCGAGGGCCCGCTCGAGCGCTGGAGGAAGGTGCGCGACGGGATCCATGCGCAGGTCTGCGCGGCGGGCTACGATGCGCGGCGCAACACGTTCGTGCAATCCTACGGCTCGCCGCACCTCGATGCGAGCCTGCTCCTGATTCCCCAGGTCGGATTCCTGCCGCCCACGGATCCGCGAGTGCTCGGCACCGTCGCAGCAATCGAGCGCGGCCTCGTCGTCGACGGGCTGGTGCGGCGCTATTCGACCGCGGCGGATGTCGACGGACTGCCGCCGGGGGAAGGCACGTTCCTGCCATGCTCGTTCTGGCTCGCCGACAGCCTCGTGCTGACCGGCCGGCGCGCCGAGGGCGAGGCCCTGTTCGAGCGGCTGCTCGCGCTCGGCAACGACGTCGGGCTGCTGTCGGAGGAATACGATGCGCGCGGACGGCGCATGCTCGGAAACTTCCCGCAGGCGCTCACGCACATGGCGCTCGTCAATTCCGCCCGGCTGCTCTCCATTCCCGAGCGCCACGCCACGCGCGCGAGCGAGAAAGGCGAGCGGCCCGCCGCCGCGACCCAGTCGCCATGAAGCGCACCGCGAGCCGGAAAATGAAGATCCTCGTCCTCGACGTCGGCGGCTCTCACGTCAAATGCGCCGCGACCGGTCACCGGAAGACCGTCGAATTCAAGTCCGGGCCGAGGATGATCCCCGACCGGATGGTGGAAAAGGTCCTGAAGATCACGAAGGGATGGCGTTACGACGCGGTGTCGATCGGCTATCCCGGCGTGGTGAGCCGCGACGCGATCGTGCGCGAGCCGCACAACCTGGGGACGGGCTGGATCGGATTCGATTTCCCCGCGGCGTTCGGGTGCCCGGTGAAGATCGTCAACGATGCGGCCATGCAGGCCCTGGGCGGCTACCGCGGCGGCAAGATGCTCTTCCTCGGACTGGGGACGGGACTGGGATCGGCGCTCATCGTCGACGGCGCGATCGCGGCGATGGAGCTGGGGCACCTGCGCTGCGGGAGGGGAAGGACGTACGAAGACTACGTCGGCGAGCTGGGGCGCAGGCGTCTCGGCAACGGCAAATGGCGGCGCAAGGTGGACGATGTCGTGGAGGGTTTCCGCAGGGCGCTGCTTCCCGACGAAATCGTGCTGGGCGGAGGCAACGTCGCGCGCCTGAAGCGGCTGCCGCCCCACGCCCGCCGCGGCGACAACGCCGACGCGATCCTGGGCGGCTTTCGCCTGTGGGACGAGGCGGCCCCATGAGCGTTCCGGACATCGTGTTCCTGCTCGACTGCGACAACACGCTCTTGGACAACGATCGCGTGGTCGCCGATCTCAGCGCGCACCTCGAAGCCGAGTTCGGCCCGGAGAACCGCGATCGATACTGGAAGATCTTCGAGGAGCTGCGCGCCGAGCTCGGATACACGGACTACCTCGGAGCCTTGCAGCGCTACCGGCTCACCGCGATGAACGATCCGCGCCTGCTGCAGATGTCTTCGTTTCTCGTGGAATATCCCTTCGCCGACCGGCTGTATCCCGGAGCGCTCGCCGTGATCGAGCATCTGGGCCGCTGGGGACCGACGGTGATGCTCTCCGACGGCGACGTGGTCTTCCAGCCGCGCAAGATCCAGCGCTCTGGATTGTGGGACGCCGTCGAGGGCCGGGTCCTCATCTACATCCACAAGGAGCGCATGCTCGACCACGTGAGGCGACGCTACCCGGCTCGCCACTACGTCATGGTGGACGACAAGCTGCGCATCCTTGCCGCGATGGGCGATATCCTGGGCGAGCGGCTGACGACCGTCTTCCCGCGCCAGGGACATTACGCGCTCGATCCGCGCATCCTTGCCGCTTATCCGCCCCCCGACCTCGCGATCGGGCGCATTGGCGAGCTGCTGGATTGCGAACGCTCCGCGTTCCTCGGGCCTTCTCGCGCCGTGGACCGGACACAGGAGGCGACATGAACGCTGCACGGCAGCTCCATGATCTCGGCCAGAGTCTCTGGCTCGACAACATCACGCGCGGGCTTCTCACGAGCGGCACGCTCGAGCGCTACATCCGGGAGTTCGCGGTGACGGGCCTCACCTCCAATCCCACGATCTTCGACCACGCCATCGAGAAGGGCGGCTTCTATGACGACGCCATCCGCACGAAGGCGCTCGCCGGAACGTCGGGCGAGGCGTTGTTCTTCGAGCTCGCGCTGGAAGACCTCACCCGGGCCGCGGACCTTTTCCGGCCGATCCACGATTCCACGGGCGGCGTCGACGGCTGGGTGTCCCTGGAGGTCTCGCCCCTGCTCGCGGATGACACGGCCGCGACGATCGAGGCGGCGGCGCGGCTGCATGCGCGCGCGCAACGTCCCAACCTCTTCATCAAGATCCCCGGCACGCGCGCGGGCATCCCGGCGATCGAGGAATCGATCTTCGCCGGCGTGCCGGTGAACGTGACGCTGCTCTTCTCGCGCGAGCAGTACGTCGCCGCGGCCGACGCGTACCAGCGCGGCATCGAGCGGCGTATCGCCGCCGGCCGCGATCCCGCGGTAGGCTGCGTGGCATCGATCTTCGTGAGCCGCTGGGACGTGGCGGTCCAGGACAAGGTGGGGGACGCGTTGCGCAACCGACTCGGCATCGCCATCGCCATGGTCACGTACAAGGCGTACCGCGACCTGCTCGCCGCGCCGCGCTGGCGCAGGCTGGCCGATGCCGGCGCCCGGCCGCAGCGCCTGCTGTGGGCGAGCACCGGGACGAAGGACCCCGCGGCCCCGGACGTCCTCTATGTCGAAGCGCTCGCGGCTCCCGACACGATCGACACCCTGCCAGAAAAGACGCTCCTCGCATTCGCCGACCACGGCAAAGTGAAGGCAGCGATGCGCCCCGGCGGCGGCGATGCCGAAGCGATGCTCGCGCAATTCGTCCGCGCGGGCGTCGACCACGGCGCGCTCGCCGCCGAGCTCCAGCGCGAGGGCGCCGCGGCCTTCACCAAGTCCTGGCGCGACCTGCTGGACCGCATCGCCTCGAAGATCGCGGCGCCGGCGAAGGCGCCTCAGACATGAGCGGCGCACGATCGTGATCGCGAATCCCCTCGCCGGCAAGCCGGCCCCGGCGTCGAAGCTCGTCGACGTGCCCCGGCTGGTCACCGCCTACTACACCGGCGTGCCCGATCCCTCGGTAGCGGCGCAGCGCGTCGCCTTCGGAACCTCGGGACATCGCGGCAGCGCGTTCGACCTCACCTTCAATGAACGGCACGTCCTCGCCATCAGCCAGGCCATTTGCGACTACCGCAAGCGGCAGCGCATCGACGGGCCGCTCTTCCTCGGCATCGACACGCACGCGCTTTCCATTCCGGCATCCGCCAGCGCGCTGGAAGTGCTGGCGGCCAATGGCGTCGAAGTCATGCTCGCGGCGCACGACGAATACACGCCCACGCCCGCGATCTCCCACGCGATCCTCACGCACAACCGGGGGCGCACCGCGGGACTGGCCGACGGCATCGTCATCACGCCTTCGCACAACCCGCCCGACAACGGCGGCTTCAAGTACAACCCGCCCAACGGCGGCCCGGCGGACACCGACGTCACGGGATGGATCGAGGCGCGGGCCAACGAGCTGCTCGAGAGCGCTCTCGCGGGGGTGAAGAGAATCCCCTACGAGCGGGCCCTGCGCGCCGCCACGACCCATCGCCACGACTATCTCGCCGCCTACGTGGGCGATCTCGGCCAGGTGATCGACATGGAAGCGATTCGCGGCGCGGGGATCCGCATGGGCGTGGATCCCCTGGGCGGCGCCGGGGTCCACTATTGGGGTCCCATCGCCGAGCGCTTCGGCTTGGACCTCACGATCGTGAACGCCGTCGTCGATCCGACCTTCCGCTTCATGACGCTCGATCGGGATGGGCGCATCCGCATGGACCCGTCCTCGACCTGCGCGATGCAGAGCCTGATCGGCCTCAAGGACCGTTTCGACGTCGCCTTCGCCTGCGACACCGACCATGACCGGCACGGGATCGTCACGCGCAGCGCCGGGTTGATGCCGCCGAACCAATATCTCTCGGTCGCCATCTCCTACCTCCTGGGGCAACGGCCCGGGTGGAGCAAGGACGCGGCGATCGGAAAGACGGTGGTCAGCAGCCAGATGATCGATCGCGTCGCGGCGAAGCTCGGCCGCAAGCTCTACGAGGTGCCGGTCGGCTTCAAGTGGTTCGTGGACGGCCTGCTCGACGGCTCGCTCGCCTTCGCCGGGGAGGAAAGCGCGGGCGCCACGTTTGCGCGCCGGGATGGCGGCACCTGGACCACGGACAAGGACGGCATCGTCCCGGCCTTGCTGTCGGCGGAGATCACCGCGCGCATGGGCCGCGATCCGGGCGAGATGTACCGGGAGCTCGCCGGCGAGCTGGGTGAGCCCGTCTACGATCGCTTCGAGGCACCGGCCACTACGGAGCAAAAGAAGATGCTGGCGCGCCTTTCGCCGCAGCAGATTCGATCGGCGGAGCTGGCGGGCGAAAGGATCGAGCAAATCCTCACGCAAGCCCCCGGCAACGGTGCGCCCATCGGAGGCTTGAAGGTGATCGCCCGGAGCGGATGGTTCGCAGCGCGTCCTTCCGGAACCGAGGACATCTACAAGATATATGCCGAGAGCTTTCGCGGCGAGGACCATCTGCACCGCATTCGGGAAGAGGCGCAGGCCATCGTGGGCGCCGCCCTGTCGGCCTCCACGCGGGCGCCGCGGACCGCGCCCGGGACGAGCCCGATGGCGGGGCCGTGAGCGACTTCGTGCGTATGGCACCGCACAGATCGGGCCCGGTTCCGCGACTATGCTCTCCCCAAGGCGCGGCCGTGCTCGTTCACGGTCCGGACTCTCCAGCGCCTGGTCGGCCGCAGCACAACCAAAGGCACTTTACCTATGATGAATCAGACAGGCGGATGGATGGGTGGATGGATGGGTGGATGGTCAGGCGGAGGAATGTGGATCGGGACGGCGATCGGCGTGCTTGTGGTGGTCCTGCTCGCCTTCCCGATCATCAAGCTGGCCAATAAATGATCTCTGGAAAGCCGTGCAGGCCAACCGCGAGGCGTTCTCTCTTCTGGCGATAAACGGCGGCTCGTCGAGCATCCGGTTCGCGATGTACCAGCAGAACGATCCATTGCGACGGCTGCTGGAAGGACGCGTCGAGCGCATCGGCCTGGGCGGCACGAACCTCACCTTCAAGGACTTGGTCGATCAGTCGGAAGGCAGTCGCGCCATCGCTCCCTCCGATCGCCGCACGGCCGTCGATTTCCTGCTGGAATGGCTGGAAGCGCGGCAGGTCTTCGCATCGATCAGCGCCGTGGGACACCGGGTGGTGCATGGAATGACCCATGCCGAGCCGGAGCAGGTCACGCCGGAATTGCTCGATCAATTGCATCGCATCACGCCCTATGACCCGGAGCATCTGCCGCTCGAGATCGAGTTGATGCGGTCGTTGCACCGGCGCCATCCGAAGCTGCCCCAGGTGGCCTGCTTCGACACCGCATTTCATCGCACCATGCCGCGCGTTGCCACCCTGCTGCCCATCCCGCGGCGCTACGACGCGAAGGGAATTCGACGCTACGGTTTCCACGGCTTGTCCTATGCCTACCTGATGGAGGAACTCGCGCGCCTGGGCGATCGGGCGGCAACGACGGGCCGCGCGATCCTCGCGCATCTCGGAAACGGCGCGAGCATGGCCGCCGTGCGCGACGGCAAGAGCATCGACACCAGCATGGGCTTTACGCCCACGGCGGGATTGGTGATGAGCACCCGCTCGGGCGACCTGGATCCCGGCCTGGCGCCGTACCTGTCGCGAACCGAGAAGATGACCACGGGACAATTCTACGAAATGGTCAACCACGAGTCCGGGCTGCTGGGCGTCTCGGAGACCAGTTCCGACCTGCGGGACCTGCTCGCGCGGGAAGCCGGCGACGTGCGGGCGGCGGAAGCCGTGGCGCTGTTCTGCTACCAGGCCAAGAAATGGATCGGCTCGTTCGCCGCCGCGCTCGGCGGCCTGGACACGCTTGTATTCGCGGGAGGCATCGGCGAAAACGCCCCGCTCGTCCGGGAGCGGATCTGCGACGGACTCGGCTTCCTGGGCATCGAGCTGAGCCCGCAGCGCAACGGGAGGAATGAACCGCTCATCTCATCGGACGCCGGCCGCGTCAGGGTGCGAGTGATCCACACCGACGAGGAGCTCATGATCGCGAAGTCCGTGATCCGCGTCCTCGATCTCGGCTCGATTCGCGGACCCGGGCCATGAAGACCGGCACCCTCACGCCGGAGCTGCTCCGCCACATGGACGCCTACTGGCGCGCCGCCAATTACCTGTCGGTGGGCCAGATCTATCTCTACGACAATCCGCTGCTCAAGCGCCCGCTCGCGCTCGCGGACGTGAAGCACATGCTCCTGGGCCACTGGGGCACGACCCCCGGGCAGAACTTCATCTACGTGCACTTGAACCGGGTCATCAGGAAATACGACCTCGACATGATCTACGTCTCGGGCCCCGGGCACGGCGGCCCGGCCGTCGTGGGCAACACGTACCTCGAAGGCACCTACAGCGAGATCTATCCCGACATCAGCCAGGATGGAGACGGGTTGCGGAAGCTCTTCCGGCAATTCTCGTTCCCCGGCGGGATTCCCAGCCACGCCTCTCCGGAATGCCCGGGATCGATCCACGAGGGCGGCGAGCTGGGCTATTCGCTCAGCCATTCGTTCGGGGCGGTGTTCGACAACCCCGATCTCATCGTCGCTTGCGTCGTGGGCGACGGCGAGGCGGAGACGGGGCCGCTCGCCACGGCGTGGCACTCCAACAAGTTCCTCGATCCGGTCACCGACGGCGCGGTGCTGCCGATCCTGCACCTCAACGGGTACAAGATTTCCAACCCGACCGTCCTCGCGCGCATCGAACGCGAGGAACTGGAACAGTTGCTCCGCGGCTGCGGGTGGACGCCCTACTTCGTCGAGGGCCACGAGCCCGGGCCGATGCACGAGACGATGGCCGCGACGCTCGATACCGTGGTGGAGCAGATCAGGAGCATCCAGCGCAACGCGCGCGCCAAAGGCGACACGACGCGGCCGCGCTGGCCGATGATCGTGCTCAAGTCTCCCAAGGGGTGGACCGGGCCGAAGGTGGTCGACGGCGTGCAGATCGAAGGCACGTTCCGGGCGCATCAGGTTCCCATCGCCGTATCGCCCGGCGCACCTCCCGAACATCTCGAACTATTGGAAGCCTGGCTGAAAAGCTACCGCCCGGAGGAGCTCTTCGATGCCAATGGCCGCCTGAAGCCGGAGCTGGCCGAACTTGCCCCCAGGGGCAAGCGGCGCATGGGGGCGAACCCGCACGCCAACGGCGGTATGCTGCTGCGCGACCTGCGGATGCCGGACTTCCGCGATTACGCGGAAAGCGTGCCCACGCCGGGTGTGAGCGGCGTCGGCGATACCCATGTGCTCGGGCGCTTCCTGCGCGACGTGGCGAAGCTCAATGCCGAGCAGCGCAATTTCCGCATCTTCGGCCCCGACGAGACCCTCTCCAACGGCCTGGAAGCCGTGTTCGAGGCGACCTCGCGCCAATGGGACGCCGCGACCGTGCCGAACGACCAATGGCTGGCACCCACCGGCCGCGTGCTGGACTCCATGCTGAGCGAGCACCAGTGCGAGGGTTGGCTCGAGGGCTACCTGCTCACCGGGCGGCACGGGCTCTTCAACTGCTACGAGGCGTTCATCCACATCGTCGATTCGATGTTCAACCAGCACGCCAAGTGGCTGAAGGTCACGGCGCGGCTGCCGTGGCGCAGGAAGATCGCGTCGCTGAACTACCTGCTCGCCTCCCACGTCTGGCGCCAGGACCACAATGGCTTCACCCACCAGGATCCCGGCTTCATCGACCACGTCGTGAACAAGAAGGCCGATGTCGTGCGGGTCTACCTCCCCCCGGACGCGAACTGCCTGCTGTCGGTGATGGACCACTGCCTGCGCAGCCGCCATTACGTGAACGTCGTGGTCGCCGGCAAGCACCCGGCGCCGCAGTGGCTTTCGATGGACGCCGCGGTGAAGCACTGCACCGAGGGCATCGGCATCTGGCAATGGGCGAGCAACGACCAGGCCATCGCCCCCGACGTGGTCATGGCCTGCTGCGGCGACGTGCCCACCCTGGAGACCCTCGCCGCCGTGTCCATCCTGCGCGAGCACCTGCCGGAGCTGAAGATCCGCGTGGTGAACGTGGTTGACCTCATGAAGCTGCAGCCGCAGTCCGAACATCCCCACGGGTTGAGCGACATGGATTTCGACGAGCTCTTCACCCGCAACAAGCCGGTGATCTTCGCGTATCACGCCTACCCGTGGCTGATCCACCGGCTCACCTACCGGCGCACGAACCACGGCAACTTCCACGTTCGGGGATACAAGGAAGAGGGCACCATCACCACGCCCTTCGACATGACGGTGCTGAACGACCTGGACCGCTTCCACCTCGTGATGGACGCGATCGACCGGCTGCCGCAGACCGGCGACAAGGGCATCTACCTCAAGCAGCAACTCAAGGACAAGCTGGTCGAGCACAAGCAGTACATCGACAAGCATGGCCAGGACATGCCGGAAATCCGCAACTGGAGGTGGAAGGAATGAGGCTGCGATTCCATCTCGGCCGGTCCATGCGTACGCTGTCGCACAGACGACGGAGCCCTGCATGCCTATCTTGATAGGAGGTGTCCCGTCGATGTTTCCTTCCGTATCCTGGACGCCCCTTTAGGAGAAACTTGCATGTTGCGAAGCATCAAGGACATGGAGAACTTCGCCATCCGCGCGACCGACGGCACTATCGGCCACGCGCTGGATTTCCTTTTCGATGACGAAAAGTGGGTCATCCGCTACCTCGTCGTGGACACCGGCACCTGGCTTTCGAGCCGGAAGGTGCTGATCTCGCCGATCGCGATCGGCCGCCCCGACTGGGCGGCAAAGGCATTGCCGGTCGCGGTCACGAAGGAGCAGGTGAAAGCCAGCCCCGACATCGACACCGAGAAGCCGGTTTCGCGGCAGCACGAGATGAGCTACATGGCCTTTTACGGCTACCAGAGCTACTGGAGCGGAGATGCGCTTTGGGGCGCCGTGCCGTACCCCTCCATGATGCCGCTGCTCGCCGCGGGCCCGCTCTCCAGACCGGGCGACGCGGAGCGGAATGCTCCGACGAGCGTCCGGCGTGAGGCGACGGAGCGGAGCAAGGATGCGGACCCTCACCTGCGCAGCTGCAAGGTCGTGATGACCTACAGCATCGAGGCGAGCGACGGCGAGATCGGCCACGTCCAGGGGATGCTCGTCGACGAGGAGACCTGGGCCATTCGGTACCTGATCGTGAACACCAGCAACTGGTGGCTCGGCCACCAGGTCCTCATCGCCCCGCAATGGATCCAGGACGTGAGATGGTCCGACGACACCGTGTCGGTCAATCTGACCCGGCAGGCCGTGAAGGACGCCCCGCCCTACGACCCGGCGGCGCAGCTCGATCGCGACCAGGAGCTGGGCATCCACGAACACTATGGGCGTCCCGCGTATTGGGCGGGCAAGGAAAAGCGCGATGCCGGCATCTCACCCCGTTAGGTCCGCGTCCCATGCCGCATTCGAACGAGGCGCGATCATGAGCAGGACAGGAAAGCTCGCAGCCGCGGTGCTGCTGGGCGCGGCGGTGTTCTCGGCGCCCGCGGGCGCACAGGGCACCCCGCAGACCGTCGAGATCGTCAAGGTCGACGTGCAGAAGCTTTCGGCGGGCTACCGCGCATCCAAGGTCATCGACAGCAGCGTGATCAACGACGCCAACCAGACGATCGGCACGATCGAAGACCTGCTCATCAGCACCGATGGCAAGGATCCGTATGCCGTGCTGTCCATCGGCGGCTTTCTCGGGATGGGCAGTCACCTGGTCGTCGTTCCGTATGCAAATCTCAAGGTCGTCGACAACAAGGTCATGTTGCCGGGCGGCACGAAGGCGACGCTCGCGATGCTGCCCGAGTTCAAGTTCGCCCCGAAATGACGTTTTGTCCGCCCCTTGAACATCACTTCCCGATACGACGACTTTCTGTTTGCGGGGATGTGGGACGAACCTGGAGGAGCTCGGCTGAGCGTCCTTTCGGCATTGGCCCGGATGGATTTCGATCCCTGGGAGGAGGCGGCCCGCCTCGCGGCGTTGCCCACGCCGGTCGCCGAAACGATCCTCGTCTCGACACTCAATCTTCTTCCCGGCCATCCAGATAAGTCGCCGGAAACCGAGATTCTTGCTTCTCGATTGGTGGCACTCCTGCCGAAGGCGGTGGAAGCGAAGGCCGCGAAGGCGGCAAGTGTCGCCGAAGGGCGCCCTCGGCAAGTGAATTACTGGCTCGTGTGGCTTTGCATCGCGGCCGCAATGGCGCTCCTGTCGCCCCATCGGCATACGACCACTGCAAGCGAGGGAAACTCGGCGCCCACATCGAAGGCCGCTCCTCCAGCCCAGAGCAAGGGCGCGGAGCCCGCGCCTCCCGATGCGAGCCGTCGGGCAGACGCCGTGCCGGCGGCCGCCTCGCGGGATTGATGGCCGCTCCCGTAGGCAAATCGGCGGGAAGACCCGGCATCGTGAAGGTCGGGCACGTGCGACAACGAACTTCCACCTCGTGATGGACGCCGTCGACCGCCTGCCGCAGAATTGCGATCAGGGCGTCTATCTCGATCAGCAGGTCAAGGACAAGCTCGTGGGGCACCGGCAGCACATCGAAACGAACGGCTGCGACCTGCCGGAAATCCGCGATGGGCGATGGCGCGCGGCCGACGCCGGGCCGGACTCGGCCGCGTGACCCGCCGCTATGTGTCGTACCGAACGGAAGGCCCGATGGGGATTGGGAATAATCGAGCGCGCTTCCCCAATCGCCCCTTCGAAAGGAGATCCCCATGTTCAGGAAACTCTTCGCATCGCTGCTCGCCACGGCATTCCTGGCGAGCGTCTTCGGCGCCATCGCCGGCTGCAATACCATGGAAGGTGCCGGCAAGGATGTCGAGCAGGGCGGCAAGGCCATCAAGGACGAGGCCCGGGAACACAAGTAATCCCCGCTTTCGCGCGCATCCGGCGCGCGCCGCACCGCAGAGGGCCAGTC
This sequence comes from Betaproteobacteria bacterium, assembly GCA_012274175.1. Classification (GTDB taxonomy): domain Bacteria; phylum Pseudomonadota; class Gammaproteobacteria; order Burkholderiales; family Usitatibacteraceae; genus Usitatibacter. The sequence goes on along the minus strand of JAAOZZ010000079.1, from coordinate 5,032 downwards.
GCGACGACCGGCCCTCTTGGCTTTGCGCCGCGCCGCCCGCGGGACAGCTTGGCGCAAGCATGGGGCGCCCCGGCGGGGCCTGAACGCCCGCGAACCCCCCCTGTCCAACGGCTTACAGCCATGACCGATCCAGCCGATATTTCCGCTCCCGCGCGCCCCGTCCCGAAGCCGGCGCACTGGCGCCTTTCCGACATCGATTTCGATGCCATCGACCGCGGCGCGATCGCCGACGATCCCCTCGCCTTCCGGATCGTCTTCCTCGCATCGTTCATCGAGACCGGTTCCGACCTGTATGCCGGCAACCTGGTCGAGTTCTTCGCCGGCGACGCGGAAGTCTCCCGGTGGCTGCGCGAGTCGTGGCAGCGGGAGGAAGTCCAGCACGGCCATGCGCTGCGGGCATACGCCGAGCACGTCTGGCCCGAGGTCGACTGGCAGCGCACCTACGACCTCTTCTTCGCAGCGTACTCCCGCACGTGCACGGTCGGGGATCTGGAGCCGGCGCGGGCGCTGGAGCTGGCCGCACGGTGCATCGTCGAGATGGGGACCTCGACGTTCTACAGCGCGCTCAGCAACTACGCCCGCGAGCCGGTACTCAAGGACCTGGCGGCGCGCATCTTCGCCGACGAGGTGCGCCACTACAAGCACTTCTACCGGTATTTCCGCCGCTACCAGCTGCAGGAGGGACATTCGCGGTGGCGGATCGGCCGAACGCTGCTGCGGCGCCTGCGGGAGACTCGGACCGGCGACGGCTACTACGCCTATCGCGAGCTGCAGAACGCGGGTCACTCCGGCGACTCCGCGCCCGACGCGGACAGCTACCGCGCGTTCACCCGCTCGTTCGAGTCCTTCATCTGGCGCCACGGTCCCCGCGAGATGCCGCTTCGCATGACCCTCAAGCCGCTGGAGCTGCCGGCGGCGCTCGTGACCTGGCTCACGCGCCATGCCGCGCCGATGTACGCGCTCTGGACGGGCGGCGGCCGCTGACCCGCCGGCGTTCGACGCGGTTCGCCGTTGCGAGGTATGCTCGCGGGGCACTGGAAAGATCCACCACGGAGTTGACGATTCCATCGCCTCTCGTCGCATGCCCGGAATGCGATTTCCTGCAGCGCGAGCCCGCGCTCGTGCCCGACGGGTGCGCGGAATGTGCGCGCTGCGGGGCCGAGCTCTACCGGTACAAGCCCCACAGCATCGACCACACGCTCGCCTTCGTGCTCGCGGCAGCGATCGTGTTCGCCCTCGCGAACGCCTATCCCCTGATGGAGATGGACACGAAGGGACTGCGCACCGCGACGACGATCTTCGGCACCGTGCGCGCGCTCGCCGACGCGGGCATGCCCTCGGTGGCGCTCCTGGTGCTCGCGACCGCCATCGTGTTTCCCGCCCTGGAGCTGGCCGCGATCGCGTACATGCTCCTGCCGCTGCGCCTGGGGATCGTGCCCAGGGGGCTGCGCGCGGCGTTCCGCCTCGTGAACGGCGTGCGTCCCTGGGCGATGACCGAGGTGTTCATCCTCGGGGCGCTGGTCGCGTTCGTGAAGCTGCGGGACATCGCGACCGTGCAGGCGGGAGTGGCGCTGTACGCGATCGGGGCGTTCGTGGTGCTGCTCGCCGCCGCGGACGCCTCGTACGAATCGCGCGCGGTCTGGCACCGGGAACGGGAGCTGCGATCGTGAAGTCCACCGCCGCGCGCAGCAACCTGCTGGTGTGCCGCCCGTGCGGCCTCCTCAATCGCCCCGGGCCCGGCGGGGACGGCTGGCGCTGCGCACGCTGCGACACGCCGCTCAACTGGCGCAAGCCCGCGAGCTTCTCGCGCGCCTGGGCGTTCCTCATCGCCGCGGCGATCCTCTACATTCCCGCCAACATCCTGCCGGTCATCGAAAGCGGCTCCCTCTTCGGATCCAAGAGCGACACCATCCTGGGAGGCGTGGTGTACTTCTGGACCTCCGGCTCCTGGGCGCTCTCGATCATCGTCTTCATCGCGAGCATCGTGGTGCCCGCGACGAAGGTGGCCGCGTTGACACTGCTCCTCGTCACCTCGCAGCGCGGCTCGACCTGGCGGCCCGGCGATCGCACGCGCCTGTATCGATTCACGGCATACGTGGGGCGCTGGTCCATGGTGGACATCTACGTGGGCGCGGCATCCGTGGCCCTCGTGCAGTTGAGGCCCTTCGCCTCGATCGATCCGGGCCCGGGGGCGATCTTCTTCGGCACCGTGGTGATCCTCACCATGCTCGCCTCGGAGAGCTTCGACCCGCGGCTCATCTGGGACCCGGTGGACGCGCGCGATGCATGACCTGCCCCCCATTCCCGACGACGGCGAGGTTCCCGCCGCCGTCGCCCGCAAGCCCGGGCCGCGCACGCTGCAGCTGGTCTGGATCATTCCCATCGTCGCGGCCATCGTAGGCGGAGGGATCGTGGTGAAGCGCGTGCTCGACAGCGGGCCGCAGATCACGATCCAGTTCAACTCGGCCGACGGCATCGAGGCGGGAAAGACCCGGATCAAGTACAAGGCGGTGGACGTGGGCACCGTGCGGTCGGTGAGGCTGTCCGGGGACCACAAGAGCGCCATCGTCACCGCCGAGATGGACCCCGAGGCGAAGGACTTCCTGGTGGCGGATACGCGCTTCTGGGTCGTGCGCCCGCGCATCGCCGGCGGCGAGGTCTCCGGACTGGGCACCCTGCTCGCGGGTTCGTACATCGGCGCCGATCCGGGACATTCCTCGGAGTCGAAGCGCAATTTCACGGGGCTGGAGACGCCGCCCGTGGTCACCTCCGACCTGCCGGGGCGCGCCTTCACCCTGCTCGCCTCGAACCTCGGCTCCCTCGACGTGAACTCGCCCGTCTACTACCGGGGCGTGCTCGCGGGCCGCGTCGTGTCCGCGCAAGTCGCCGGGGATGGCGGCCAGGTGGAGGTCGCGGTATACATCCACGTGCCGTACGACCGCTTCGTGAACTCCCAGACGCGCTTCTGGAACGCGAGCGGCGTCGATTTTTCCGTCGACGCGAGCGGCGTGAAGGTGGAGACCCAGTCCCTCGTGACACTGCTGGTGGGCGGCATCGCGTTCGAGACGCCGACGGACCAGGGAACGCCGCAGCCCGTGCCCGCGGAAGCGCACTTTCCGCTCTGGGACAGCCGCTCGGAAGCGCTGCGCCCCCACGAGACGGTCATCGAGAACTACCTCCTCAAGTTCACCCAGTCGGTGCGCGGCCTCGCGGTGGGCGCTCCCGTGGACTTCCGCGGCGTCACGGTCGGCCGGGTAAAGGGCATCGACCTGGACTTCGATGCGCGCACGGTGAGCTTCCGCTCCGCGGTCCGGATCGAGATCTACCCGCAGCGCATGCGCCCCCGCAATGCCCGTCCCGGAGGCCGCTACGATGTGATGTCGCCAGAGCAGCGCATGCGCACCTTCGTCGAGCACGGATTGCGCGGGGAGCTCCACAGCACGAACCTGCTCACGGGCCAGCTCTTCGTGGCGCTCGATTTCCTCAAGGGCCCGCCGGCCGCGACGATGGACTACGCGCAGTCGCCGCCCGAAATCCCGACCGTTTCCGGCGGCCTGGGCGAGCTCCAGGAGTCCGTGGCCAACATCATCAAGAAACTCGAGAAAGTGCCCTTCGACGCGATCGCCGAGGACCTGCGCAAGTCCCTCGCGCAGCTTCGCTCCACCCTCGGAAAGGTGGACGGACTCGTGCAGCACCTCGACACCGACGTGACACCCGAGATGAAGGCGGCGATCGCCCAGGCCCGCAAGACGCTGAAGGCGGCCGAGCAGGTGCTGTCGTCCGACTCGCCCGTGCAGGGCGACCTGCGCGAGACGCTGGAGCAGGTGAACCGCGCGGCGGAGTCGCTGCGCTCGCTCACCGATTACCTGGAGCGCCACCCGGAATCCCTGATTCGCGGGCGGCGGGGAGAAGCGAAATGAAGACCGTGACGATGGGCGCGGCCGCCGCGCTCGCCCTGCTGCTCGCCGCCTGCGACGCTCCCGCGCCGAGGGAGCAGTACTTCACCTTGTCCGCGCCCAACCCGGGGGCCGCCCCGCCCGCCTCGGCCACTCCCAGCGTGTTCGTGGGACCGGTGGCGGTGCCCGAGGCCGTGGACCGCACGCAGATGGTACTGCGCACGGCGCCCAACCAGGTCGACGTCGCCGACGATTACCGCTGGGCCGAGCCGCTTCGCAACGCCATTCCGCGCGTCATCGCCGAGACCCTGAGCCGCGAGCTCGGCAGCTCGCGCGTGCTGGCGAGCCGGCTGGCGGCGGGCACGAAGGTCGATTACCGCGTGGCCATCGAAGTGCAGCGCTTCGATTCCTCCCTCGACCAGGGCGCCACGATCGATGCGCTGTGGACCGTGACCGGAAACGCAGACGGCCGATCGCGCAACGGCCGCAGCGTCGTGCACGAAGCGCTCGCCGCGCGCGATCCGGGCGCCGTCGCGGCGGCCCACAGCCGCGCCCTCGAGCGCGTGGCGCGCGACATCGCGGCGGCAATCCGCGCCCTGGCCGCCGGGGAGCGCTAGGACGAGATCGTTGAACGGGAACCTGCGTAGGGGCATCGCGCTTCTCGCGTTCGTCGCGACCCAGGCCGCGGCCGCCGCCTTCCACGAGGGAAGAACCGCCCCCGCCCTCGAGGCAAGGCTCTTCGACGGGCAACCGTTTTCCCTCGGCAAGCAGGCGGGCAAGGTCGTCATCGTCAACTTCTGGGCGACGTGGTGCGCCCCGTGCCGCGCGGAGATGCCGGCCCTCGACGCCTACTATCGCAAGCATCGCGACGAGGGCCTCGTGGTCCTCGCGGTGAGCATGGACGAGGCGAAGGACGAGGCGAAGGCGCGCCGCATCATGGAGGCCTTCGCCTTTCCCGCGGCCATGGGACGGGACAGCGACATCAAGGGCTACATGCGCATCTGGCGCCTGCCCCTCACCTTCGTCGTGGACCGCGCGGGCATCCTGCGCAAGAAGGATTGGTACGGCGATCCCGGCCTCGGCGAGGCGCTGCTCGAGCAGGCCGTGACTCCGCTGCTGCGCGCGCGCTGATCGCG
>JAAOZZ010000479.1 GCA_012274175.1 Betaproteobacteria bacterium | reverse complement strand
GCATCGCCTCGTCCATGTTCACGTCGATCACCTGGGCGCCGTTCTCCACCTGCTGGCGCGCGACCGAAAGGCCCTCGGTGTAGTTGCCCGCGAGGACGAGGCGCGCGAACGCCTTGGAGCCCGTGACGTTGGTGCGCTCGCCCACGTTCACGAAGAGTGATTCATCGCCCACGTTGAGGGGCTCGAGCCCCGCCAGGCGCAGCTTGGGTGCCACCACGGGCACGGCGCGGGGCTTGAACGGCATCACCGATTCGGCGATGGCGCGGATGTGCTCGGGCGTGGTCCCGCAGCAGCCGCCGGTGATGTTGAGCCATCCGCTCTGGGCCCACTCCCGGATGAAGCCGGCGGTCTCCGCGGGCAGCTCGTCGTACTCCGCCATCGCGTTGGGCAGTCCCGCGTTCGGATGGGCGGAGACGTAGACGTCGGCGATGCGCGCGAGCTCCTCGATGTGGGGACGCAGCTGCCGCGCGCCCAGCGCGCAGTTGAAGCCGATGGAAAGCGGGCGCGCATGGCGCATCGAGTTCCAGAACGCCTCGGCGGTCTGGCCCGAGAGCGTGCGCCCCGAGGCGTCGGTGATGGTCCCGGAGATCATGATCGGCAGCCGCACGCCCGATTGCTCGAAGTGCTCGTCGATCGCGAAGAGCGCGGCCTTGGCGTTGAGCGTGTCGAACACGGTCTCCACCAGCAGCAGGTCCACGCCTCCTTCCACCAGGGCGGCCACGGCGACCCGGTACGCGTCCTTCACCTGGTCGAAGGTGACGGCGCGGAAGCCCGGGTCGTTCACGTCCGGCGAGAGCGAAAGCATCCGGTTCATGGGTCCCAGCACTCCGGCCACGAAGCGCGGCTTCGCGGGCGTGCGCTCGGAGGCGGAATCGGCGGCTTCGCGCGCGATGCGCGCCCCGGCGAGGTTCAACTCCGCCACGATGTCCTCCAGCCCGTAATCGGCCTGGGAGATCGAGGTGGAGTTGAAGGTGTTGGTCTCGAGGATGTCCGCGCCCGCCTCGAGGTACTCGGCGTGGATCTGCCGGATCACCTGCGGGCGCGTGATGTTGAGCAGGTCGTTGTTGCCCCGCAGGTCCTTGCGGAAATCCCGGAAGCGCTCGCCGCGGTACTGCGCCTCCGTGAGGCGATGTTGCTGGATCATCGTGCCCATCGCGCCGTCGAGCACGAGGATGCGCTGCTTCAGGGCGTCGTGAAGCGCGGCGATGCGGGCAGGGCGTGGGGCGATCGGCTGGTCCATTGAATTGGAAATCCGCAGGGTTTGAAAGCCTATCATGTCGCCATGCGCGCGATCCTCCTGGTGCTGGTGCTGGCGAGCCTCGCCGCGGGTGCTTCGCCCGCGCCCGACGAGCCCGTCCTGCGCGTGGGCTCCAAGCGCTTCACCGAGTCCTACATCCTGGGAGAGGTCGTTGCGCAGACCGCACGCCTTTCGGGTGCGCGCGCGATCCACGAGCCGGGCCTGGGCAACACCGCGATCCTGGTTCAGGCGCTCGAAAGCGGATCCATCGACGTCTATCCCGAATACACGGGGACCATCGCGCGCGAGATCCTCGCCTCCGATACGGACCTTTCGCTCGCGCAGATCAACGAACGCCTGCGGCCCCGCGGCCTGCAGGCCTCGGTGCCCCTCGGGTTCTCCGACACCTACGCGATCGGATTGCGGCGCTCGTTCGCCGAGCGGCACGGCATCCGGCGCATCTCGGATCTCGCGCGAATTCCGGGTCTCAAGATGGGCCTATCCCACGAGTTCCTGGGCCGCAAGGACGGCTGGCCGGGATTGAAGGCCGCATACGCGCTCCCGCAGCCCACGCCCCGGGGCCTGGACCACGGGCTCGCCTACGAGGCGCTCGCCGCGGGCGAGGTGGACGCGATCGACCTATATTCCACCGACGCGAAGATCGCGCGCTACGGCATTGCGGTGCTCGAGGACGATCGCAATTACTTCCCGCGCTACGAAGCGGTGCTGCTCCATGGCGCGGGTGTGCCGGCGCGGCATCCCGTGGCGTGGGCGGCGATTGCGCGGCTCGCGGGACGCATCGACGGGGCCACGATGGTGCGTTTGAACGCCCGTGCCGAGATCGACAAGCGCGACTTCGCGTCCGTCGCCACCGAGTTCCTGGGCGGCGCCGCCTCGGCGCGCCCGCGCGGGCTCCTCGAAGCGATCTTCGCTCCGGATTTCGGGCGGCTGCTGGGCGAGCACGCGGCGCTCGTCTTCGGCTCGCTCGCGGCGGCGCTGTGCCTGGGCATTCCGCTGGGCATCGTCGCGGCGCGCGTGCGTGCCGTGGCGCAGCCCGTGCTGGTCGCCACGGGGCTCGTGCAGACGATTCCCGCCCTGGCGCTCCTCGCGTTCCTCATCCCCGTGACGGGAACCATCGGCGTGTGGCCGGCGCTGATCGCGCTCTTCCTCTATGCGCTGCTGCCCATCGTGCGCAACGTCCATGCGGGACTGCTGGGCGTGGCCGCGGGACTGCGCCAGGCCGCGTTGGCGCTCGGGCTCACGTCGCGCGATTCGCTCGTCCGCATCGAATTGCCCTTGGCGCTTCCCACGATCCTCGCGGGCGTGAAGACCGCGGCGGTCATCAACGTGGGCACCGCGACCATTGCCGCCTTCATCGGCGCGGGCGGCTTCGGGGAGCGCATCGCCCAGGGACTCGCCCTGAACGACCACGTGATGCTTCTTGCCGGGGCGCTGCCCGCGGCCGGGCTGGCGCTCGTCGTGCACGGGATTTTCGAGGGCATCGAGCGCATGTTGAGGCCGCCCTCGGCCGCGCGTTCGTAATGGCGCGGAAAACTCCAGCGAGCTACTTGGGGTGCGCGGCGAGCCAGTCGAGCGCCAGGGCGCTCAAGGTCTTTACACCGAGGGGCAGGCACTCCTCGTCCACGTAGAAGCGCGGGCTGTGGTTGGGCGCGGCGGTGCCCGCGTCGCGATCCGTCGGCGTGCAGCCCATGAAGTAGAAGAAGCCCGGGACCGCCTTCTGGTAGAACGAGAAATCCTCGGCGCCGCAGACCTTGTCGATGACGCCCACGTGGTCCGCGCCGGCGACGCGCTCGAGGGTCGGCACCGACCATTCCGTGAGCGCCGGATCGTTCACCGTCACGTCGTACCAGCGGTGGATGTGCACCGTGGCCTTCGCTCCCCCGGCCTGGGCGATCATCTCCGAGATGCGCTTCACGTGTTCGTGGATCTCGTCGCGCTGGCCCTCGTCGAAGGTGCGGATGGTGCCTTCGAGCTTCACCTCGTCGGGGATGATGTTGTGCCGCACGCCGCCCTGGAACACGCCCACCGTGACCACGGAGGGCTCCTGGGTGATGTTCATGCGCCGGGACACCACGGTCTGCAGGCCGAGCACGATCTGGGAGCTCACCACGATCGGGTCGACGCCGCGCCACGGCATCGCCGCGTGGGTCTGCACCCCGCGCACGAAGACGCGGAAATCGTCTGCCGAGGCCATGAGCGGTCCCGAGCGATAGCCGATCTGTCCCGTGGAAAAGATGGAGGTGATGTGCAGCCCGAAGATGGCGTCCACCTTCGGGTGCTCGAGGCAGCCTTCCTCGACCATGAGCGTCGCGCCGCCGTCTTCTCCGATGGGCGGGGTCTCCTCGGCCGGCTGGAAGATGAACTTGACCGTGCCGGGGATGCGATCGCGCATTCCCGCGAGCACTTCGGCCACACCCATGAGCATCGCGGTGTGCGCGTCATGGCCGCAGGCGTGCATCACGCCGCACGACTGGCCGTTCCATTCCGTGCGCTGGGTGCTCTTGAACGGCACGTCGACTTCCTCGGCCACGGGAAGCGCGTCCATGTCGGCGCGCAGCGCCACGACCTTGCCGGGGAGCTTGCCCTTCAGCACGCCCACCACGCCGGTGTGGGCCACCTGCTCGTGGACGGCGTCGAAGCCCAGCGCTTTCAGGTGCGCGGCGACGACTGCCGCCGTGCGCCGCTCGCGGTTGCCGAGCTCGGGGTTCTGGTGGAAGTCGCGCCGCCAGGCGACGACCCGGGATGCGACGCGGGCGGCCGCCTCGGCGACGGCGGCGTCGAAGGCGAAGGGGGTGTCGGGAGCGTTCATGGGAAAGATTCTACCCCGCTATAATCCCGTCCATGGAACACCTCGAGCCGAAGCAGACTTTCCAGTACCTCAAGGAAAATCCCAACGCGGTATTCGTCGACTGCCGCAGCGAGATGGAGTTCATGTTCGTGGGCCACCCGGTGGGCGCGATGATGGTCCCCTGGTACGACGGGGCCGACTGGGAGCTGAACCAGCACTTCGTGGGCCAGGTGAAGAAGATCGCCGGGGCCAATTTCCAGCAGCGCCCGGTCGTGCTCATCTGCCGCAGCGGCAACCGCTCCGTGGAGGCCGGCGAGGCGCTCGAGCGCGCGGGCTTCCGCAACGTGATGAACGTGCTCCACGGATTCGAAGGCGAGCTGGACGAAAGCCACCACCGCAATTCCCTCAGCGGCTGGCGCGTCGACGGGCTGCCCTGGGAGCAGTATTGACGCGAGGGGTCCCGGGCGCGAAGCCCGGCGCCGTTCCCCCGGCGCCGCTCGCGTGGATGGTGTGGGGCCTCGGGGCCGCGTTCTACCTCCTCGCCTTCTACCACCGGGTGGCCCCGGCCGTCATCACCCGCGAGCTCTCCGCGGAGTTCGGCCTTTCCGCCGCCGCGCTGGGTAACCTCTCCGCGTTCTATTTCTACAGCTACGTCGCGGTGCAGATACCGACGGGCCTGCTCGCGGATCGCTGGGGACCGCGCAAGGTGCTCGCCACGGGGGCGGCGCTCACCGCCGCCGGCACGTTGGTCTTCGCGCTCGCGCCGGACGTCGAGTTTGCGAACGCGGGGCGCCTGGCGATCGGTGCTGCCGCGGGAGTGGCGTTCGTCTCGATGCTCAAGCTCGCGAGCCACTGGATGCCGGCGCGGCAGTTCGCGTTCGCGAGCGGCATGGCGCTCTTCGTGGGCGTGATGGGGGCGACGCTTGCCGGAGCTCCCTTGCGCGTGGCGGTCGACGCGTTCGGGTGGCGGCCGGTGATGACGGCGAGCGCGGTGTTCTCCGCGCTGCTGGCGCTCGCGATCTGGGCGTTCGTGCGCGACGATCCGGCCGAGCGCGGCTACGCGAGCTTCTACCCGAGCGATACGCACGTCGACGCCGCGCCATCGGTCTTCGCCCAGCTGCGCGAAGTGCTGCGCTATCGCAACACCTGGCTCATGCTCGGGATCCCCGGCGGCATCTCCGGGATCATGCTCACGTTCCCCGGGCTGTGGGGCGTGCCCTTCATGGTGACGCAGTACGGCTTCACCACGCGCGAGGCGGCGGCCACGGCCTCGGCGATGCTCGTGGCGTGGGCCCTGGGCAGCCTCGCGATCGGGCCGCTGTCGGAGCGCCTGGGCGCGCGCAAGCCGGTGCTTTTCGCGGGGCTCGCCGCTACCCTGGCGCTCTGGTCGATCGTCGCGTTCGTGCCGGGCCTTGGGCGCGCGGTCCTGGTGGCGCTCCTCTTCGCCCTTTCGCTCGCGGCGGGAGCGTTCATCATCGGTTTCGCGTTCGCGAAGGAATCGGTGCCGGCGCGCCTGGGCGGAACCGTCTCGGGCATCGCGAACATGGGCGTGATGCTGGGCGGAATGCTGATGCAGCCGATGGTGGGCTTCATGCTCGATCGCCACTGGAGCGGGCAGACGGCGCAGGGCGTGCGCGTCTACGACTTCGCCGCGTTTCGCGCCGGCTTCGCCGTGATGGCCGCGTGGACCGCGCTCGCCCTCGTGCTGCTTGCCTTCACGCGGGAGACGGGCTGCCGCCAGCGGCCTTAGCCGGCGATTGCGGCGAGGGCCGCGCTCCAGTCGCCGTCGCGCCCCTGGCGATGGACACGAAAGTTCGGAAACCACGGCGAGAGTCCGGCGGCGCCCCATCTCCACTCGGGGGGAAAGGGCACGAGCACATCGCCGTTGCCGCCCGCTGCGGCCGCGAGGTGCACGTTGGTGTTGCTTACGCCTACCTGGCGATCGAGCTGGGACACGAGCGCGAGGCCGTCTTCGAGATCGTCGTTGGCGCGCGCAAGGTCGATCACCGGAGCGCCCAGCGCGCTGCTCGCGGCCCCGATCTCGCCGGACGCGGGATGCCGCTGCAGCGAGACCACGGTGCCGCCCAGCGGCGCCAGCGCGCGCATCAGCGCTTCGAGGGGCACCGCCTTGTAGAGTCCGTGGGCCTGCGAGTCGGCGGGCGTGCCCGCGCGCCACGCGACACCGATCCACGGGCGCGGGCCGGCCGCTTCGAGCGTGCGCCGCCACGACTGCACGCGCGACGGATCGGCGGCGATGGAAAGCGAGGGCGCGAGGGGCTGCATTCCGTCGAGGGACGGCAGGTCGCCGATGAGGAGCGCGCCGGCGGAATTTTCATCCTCCGCGCTCGCGGCGCGCAGTTCCGCGAAGAGCCCGGTGCGCGCGAGCAATGGATGCAGCCGCGCATCTCCCGCGAATGCGAGGGTCGCGCCCCGCGCGGCGAGCTGGGGTGCGAAGCGCAGGAAGAAGAGCGTGTCGCCCAATCCCTGCTCGGCGAGGAGCACGATGGTTCTTCCCGCCACTTCCGCGAGGGCGGGCACGGCATACGCGAGGCCGGCCGCGGCGCGGCGTGTCTCGAAGCGGCGGCGCGGCGCCCGTTGCCGGTACGCGCTCCATCCTTCCTTCCAGCGCCCCAGCAGCAACAACGTCTGCGCTGCGTACATCGGGAGTCCGTCCTCGTCCGTGCCTCCCGCGGCGAGTGCGGCCCCGAAGAGCTCAGCGGCGCGCGCGTAATCCTCCCGCGAGACGCAATAGCGCCCGAAGGCCACGAGGATCGCGGTGTCGTGAGGATCGAGCGTCATCGCGCCCTCGTAAATGGCGAGCGCTTGCCCGTCGCGACCGAGATCGGCGTGGACCTTGGCGAGGTCGGACTGCCAATGCGCGTTGCGGGGCTGGATCGCGGCGGCCGCTTCCAGGTGCGCGACGGCGTCCTTCGCCTGACCCGCCTTGTGCAGGATCCATCCCAGGGCGTGCCTCGCCTCGGCGCGCGCGGGGTCCACGGCGAGCGCGCGCTCGAGCGCCGCAATCGCCTGCGGGTACGACCCGCGCTCCGCGAGCGCCTGGCCGAGGTTCACGAGCGACTCGACGTGTTGCGGGTCGATCGCGAGCGCGCGCCCGAAGGCCTCGATCGCCGCGTTCCACTGCGCGCGGCGGAAGCGCTGCAGACCGCCGGCGAAGTGGGCGGCGAGGAATCCGGGTCGCAGCGTGGCGCAGCGCTCGTATTGCGCGAGCGCCGCGTCGTGCTCGCCGGAAATCTCGAGTGCCATGCCCAGCTCGTAGGCGGCGCCGTAGTCGCGCGGGTCGAGGGAGGCGGCGCGTTCGAGGGCGGCACGCGCCGCAGCCAGCTCGCCTCCCAGTCGCAGCGCGATTCCGGCCGCGAGCTGTGCGCGCGCGTTGGACGGCTCGCGGCGCAGGATCTCCGTCGCGATGCGCAATGCCGAGGCCCCGTCGCCGCGCTGGATCGCGGCGAAGGCATCGGCCACGGGCGAAGGTGCGCTCACGGCCTCACTCGTCGGTCACGGGCGGTGGCGACACCATCGGGGGGCCGCGTCCGGTGCGCAGGTAGACGAGCCACGACGCGAGCCCGAGCAGCATCATCGACGCCATGCCGAGGGCGAGGCCGCGCGGATCGTGGGACACCGCCGGGGAAATCACGCCCGCGGTGAGCGTGTTCACCATGCCGGAGACGAAGCCCTGGAGCGACGCCGCCATCCCTCGCCGTGTGGGGAAGAGGTCCAGCGTGATGAGCGAGATCGACGGCATCGCCATCGCGAAGCCGATGCCGAACACCATGATCGGGATCACGGCCCAGGGAATCGAGGGACGGAACATGAATGCGTAGGCGAGGTTTGCGAGTGCCGCG
>JAAOZZ010000478.1 GCA_012274175.1 Betaproteobacteria bacterium | reverse complement strand
GGGGTGTCCACGTCGGTCACGTGGACGCTCACGCCATAGAGCCGCGACAGGTTCGGCGCGTCGAGCACATTCTCCGCCGTTCCCTGGGCGAGGACCCGGCCCTGGGCGAGGAGCAGGGCGCGGTCGGCCACCTGCAGCGCATGGTCGGGATCGTGGCTGCAGAGCAGGATCGCGATCCCCGCGGTGCGAAGGCGCGCGATTTCCGCGAGCACCCGCGCCTGGTTGCCGAAATCGAGGTTCGCCGTGGGCTCGTCGAGGACCACGATCCGCGCCTCGGTGGCCAGCGCCCGGGCGATGAGGGCGAGCTGGCGCTCGCCGCCGCTCACCCGGTGGATCGCCCTCGAGGCGAGCGGCGCGATGTCCAGGCGCTCGAGGGCCGCCTGCGCGTGCTCGCGATCGGCCTTCGACGGGCTCGCAAAGGCGCCGCGATGGGCGCTGCGGCCCATCTCGACCATCTCCAGCACGCTGAAGTCGAAATAGCTCTCCGCGGCCTGTGGCACGTAGGCGAGCCGGCGGGCGCGCTCGCGCGGAGACCATTGCGCGAGCTCCCGCCCCTCGAGGCGGACGCTGCCCGCGAGCGGAGGGATCAATCCGAGGAGGGTGCGCATGAGCGTGGTCTTGCCGGTACCGTTGGGTCCCAGGAGGCAGAGCACTTCGCCGGCGACGAGCTCGAGCTCCACCTCGCGCCCGACGGTGCGTCCCGGGAAGCCGAACGACAGGGCATGGGCGGAGAGCTTCACGAAGAGCGCCGGAAAGTGATCGCGAGGAGCGCGAGGAAGGCGGGCGTGCCGACGAACGCGGTGGCAACGCCAGGGGGAATCTCGGTGGCGAAGGCCACGCGGCAGAGGGTGTCCACCGCGAGCATGAACCCGGCGCCCAGCACGAGCGAGAGCGGCAGCACGCGGGGGAACGCCGCGCCCACGATGAGCCGCGCGGCGTGGGGAATCACGAGGCCCACCCAGCCGATGGTGCCCGCGAGCGCCACGGCGGAGGCGGTGACGAGCGTGGCGGCGACGATGACCACGGCGCGCATCGCGCGCACGTTCACGCCGAGGGAGCCCGCCTCGTCGTCGGAGAGCGCCAGCACGTCCATGCGCCAGCGCAGGAGCCCCAGCGCGAGCACTCCCGCGCCGATCGCGGGCAGCGTCGTTAGCAGGTCGCGCGGAAGCACGCCCGTGAAGCTTCCCAGCAGCCAGAACGTGATGGCGGGAAGCTGGTTGTAGGGATCGGACACGTACTTCACGAGGGCGATCCCGGCGCCGAAGAGCGAGCCCACCACGACACCCGTGAGCACGAGGGTGAGGATCGGATCGCGGCCCTCGATCCAGGCGCAGATGCCCACCACGATCGCGACGGCGACGAGCCCTCCCGCGAACGCGAAGGCCTGGATCGCCCCGATGGGCAGCGAGAGCAGGATCGCGATGCCGGCCCCGAGCGCGCATCCCGCCGATACGCCGAGGATGTCCGGCGAGACTAGCGGGTTCTTGAAGAGGCTCTGGTACGAGGCGCCGGCCGCGGCGAGTGCGGCGCCCACGGCGAGGGCGGCCGCCACCCGCGGACCGCGGATCTCGAGCACGATCGCCTGGGCGTTTTGCGCGATGCCGCTCGACCCCCCGGTGAGCGCGGACCAGAGCACCCGGAACACGTCTCCGGGTGCCACGGGAAAGCGCCCGACGGTGAAGCTCCAGGCCACGAGCGCGACCAGGCCCGCCGCGGCGGCGGCGAGCGCCAGGGGAAAGCGCGTCCGGGCGAGGATCATCGCGGCGCCACGCCCGGCTCGTCGAGCAGTCGATCCACCTGTTCCGCGGACGGCTCCTGGTGGTAGAAGAGCCGGTAGAACACCGCGACTTCCCGGCGCAGGTCGTGGTGGAAGACCTTCGGGTAGAGGATGTCGGAGAGCCAGATGAGCCCGATCAGGCGGTTCGCACCCGGCGGGTAGTCGAACCACCCGAACGGCAAATGCGGCGAGAGGTACACGCGCTTGTGGCGCACGGCCCGCACCGAATTCCACACCGGCAGGCCCCACACGTCGCGATAGAAGCGCGGATCGTTGGTGACGATGAGCTGGGGATCCCAGAGCACGACCTGCTCGAGGCCCACGCTCGCGAGGCCGCCGTGGGTGCCGGCCGCGACGTTCTTCGCGCCGAGCAGCTCGATCATCTCGACGTTGATCGAGCCCGCGAGTCCGGTGACGAGCCCCTGCGGCCCCCGTGCGTAATACACTTCGGGCCGTTCGCCGGCGGGAATGGCCGCGATCTTTCCCCGCAGTCCGTCGAGGATGCGCTCGGAATATGCGGAGAGCACGCGCCCGCGAGCCTCGGCTCCGATCACCTTCGCGATCTTCTCGATCTGCCGCGGCGTGGTGTCCAGCCGCCCGTCGAGGAGCACGTAGGGAATCCCGGTCTGGGACTGCACCCGGTCGGCGAGGGAGGCGAACGTGGCCGCGGTGGACCCTACGTCGACGATGAGATCCGGCTTTTCCCGCAGCACCACCTCGACGTT
>JAAOZZ010000477.1 GCA_012274175.1 Betaproteobacteria bacterium | reverse complement strand
TCCCGAGACCGCGTATCTCGACGGGCTCTTCGCGCTCGCGTGGACGCTCGCGCGCGGATTCCAGCTTCCGGCGCCGCGCCGCATCCCGTTCGCGGCGCGGGTGGCGGCGGGCGGCCTCGCGGGCGTGGCGCTCGCGCTTCCGCAGATCCTCGCGTTCGTGCAGTACCTGCCACTCGCCCACGTGGGCTCCCACGGCGACTTCGCCCATTGGTCGCTGCCCCCCACGGCGGCGATCCCGAGCCTGCTCGCACCCTATGCGTTCGGGCCGATCTTCGGCTTTCACGACCAGTGGCCGCTGCTCATGAACGTCTGGGGCTCGGTGGGCGGCTACGCCACCTTGCTCCTGCTCGCCGCCGCCGCACTCGGGCTCGCGACCCGGCGCGAGGCGCTGGGGGTGCTGCTCGTCGCGTGGATCGCCCTCGCGCTGTGCAAGACCTTCGGCATCGAGCCCGCGGTGACATTGTGGAACCTGGTTCCCGGCATTCCGGTCACGGCGTTCTTCCGCTACGCGCAGCCGTCGTGGGAGCTCGCACTCGTCATCCTCGCGGCCTGGGGCGTGGACGGCATCGCTCAGGGCACCACGCGTCGGGGAGCATGGGTGTTCGCGGCGACGTTCGCGATCGCATGCGCGGCGGCCGGCCTCGCTTACGGCGCGAGCCTCTGGCCGCATCTGGGCCTCTCCGTGGCGTCGCGCAATTTCGCCCTGATCTCGGCCTTCTGGGCCGTCGCGACGACGGCGGCGTTCCTGGCCGCGTGCCGGTTCGCACGTGCCCGCGCCGCCGCCTGCGTGGTGGCGATCCTGCTCGTGGCCGACAGCATGCTGATGTTCCTCCTGCCAGCGTTCAGCAACACGCGCGGCGGCCGGATCGATATGCCCGCCATCGCCTTCCTCCGGGACAACCTCGGCCTGCAGCGCTTCTTTTCCCTGGGACCCATCAACGCGAACTACGGGGCCTATTTCGGCATCGCCTCGATCAACCACAACTACCTGCCGTTGAGCCGGCGATGGGGGCGATACGTGAAGGCCCGCCTGGACACCGCGAACGACGACGTCACGGTGTTCGACGGGCGCCGCTCCGGTGGGCCGGGCAACGCGGCCGAGCAGCTGCGCCGGAACCTCTCCGCGTACGAGGAGGTGGGCGTGAAATACGTCGTGGTCTCGGGCAACGAAGATCCCTTTGGCCCATCCCGGGGCGTCACGGGGACTGCGCCGGTGAAGCGCGTCTATGCCGACGTGGTGATGGGCATCTACGAGCTTCCCGATCCGAAGCCGTACTTCGGGATCGCGGGCTCCCCCTGCGACGTGGCGCCGGCCGAACGAACCCGGGTCTCGGTGCGTTGCGAGGGCGCCTCGACGCTCATCCGGCGGGAGCTCTTCCATCCGGGGTGGACCGCGACCGTGAACGGCCGCGCCGTGGAGATCGCCGAGCACGGGGGCTTGTTCCAGGCGCTGGCGATTCCCGCCGGCGCGAGCGAGGTGCGCTTTGCCTTCGCGCCGCCCCACGTTGCCTGGGCGTGGATCGCGGCGGCGATCGCCGCGGCAGCGCTCGCGGCGGGCGGAATCCGAGCCGCCACCCGCCGGAGACCGTGAGGACGCGAGCCCCGGCGCCGTCCGCGGAGCAGAACGGCGCTTGTGCCGAGCCCGGGTGCCGGTTTATCGTAGTGCTATAGAGCACTGGAGCTATGGGGCAACCCAGGCCGAAGCCCATGGACCAAGGATCCCCACGCGCACCGGCGGCCGAAGGCGAGGCCGATTCCGGCGCCGGCACCTCGACGCTCGATCGCCTGCGCGCGGCCTTCCGTCACGTACAGGGCGAGGCCCCCCTCCACGGCCGGCTGCGCGCCGCGCTCCTCGATCTCATGGCGAGCGGCTACCTCGGGATGGGCGACAAGATCCCCCCGGAGCGGGACATCGCCGAAGCGCTGGGCGTGAGCCTGGGCACCGCGCAAAAGGCGCTCGCGCGCCTGGCCGACAGCAACATCCTCGTGCGTCGGCACGGCCACGGCACGTTCGTGGCGGCGGGCTCCCAGGCGGACCAGCTCCTGCACTTCCGCTTCGTGGGCGACGACGGCGTGGCGCTGGTGCCGGTGTTCGCCGAGGCCCTCGATCGCCGGGAAGTGAAGGCGAAGGGACCGTGGTCCCGGTTCCTCGTGGACGCAACGAGCTTCATCCGCGTGCGCCGCCGGATCAACGTGGGGGACGAATTCGATTGCCTGAGCGAGTTCTACATCGACGCCAGGCGGTTCCGGAAAATCCTCGCGATGCCGTTCCAGGAGCTGCACCGCGTGCGCATCCGCAAGGTCCTCGCCGAGCATTTCAACGCGCCCACCCTTTCGGTGGTGCAGCGCGCCTACGCGACGCGCTTTCCCGCGCCGGTGCTGGCAATCCTCAAGCGGGGCCGCACCACGCGCTGCGGCATGGTGCTGGACGTGTTCTCGTTCACCCATCGCGAGCAGCCCGTGTCGTTCCAGCGCATCTACATTCCGTCGGACGTGCGCCAGCTCGAGATCCCGAGCCCGCACGTGAAGGCGTCCTAGGCAGTCCAGAGGCAATCCAGGGGAGGAAAGCATGAGCACAGGGAATTGGCATCGGGCCCGCGTCGTCGCGCGGTCGCTGTTCGCATGGGCCGCATGCCTGGCGGGGACCGCGGTCCTCGCCGGCGGCTTTCCCGACAAGCCCATCCGCCTCATCGTGCCGTTTCCGCCCGGGGGGCCCACGGACTTCGTGGCCCGTCCCCTCGCGCAGTTCATGGGCGAGACGTTGAAGCAGCAGGTCGTGGTGGACAATCGCGCCGGCGCGGCCGGGGCGATCGGCGCGGATTTCGTGGCGAAGGCTTCCGCCGACGGCTACACGCTGCTCATGGCCACCGTGGGCACCCAGGCGATCAATCCGGCGCTCTACAAGAAGACCCTCAAGTACGATCCGGTGAAGGACTTCACGCCCATCGCGCTGGTGGCCGCCGCGCCGATCACGCTGGTGGTCAATCCGTCCGTCAAGGCGAATTCCGTCGCGGAATTCATCGCGCTCGCGAAGGCGAAGCCGGGCGCGCTCAACTTCGGCACCGCGGGCAGCGGCACTCCGGGGCACCTGACGGGCGAGATGTTCCGCGTGGCGACCGGCACCGACCTGAAGCATGTGCCCTACAAGGGCAGCGCCCCGGCGCTCACCGACCTCATCGGCGGGCAGATCGAGGCCATGTTCGATCCGCTGCAGTCGGTGCTGCCGTTCGTGAAGGCGGGCAAGCTGCGGCTGCTCGCGGTGAGCAGCGCCGAGCGTTCCTCCGTCGTGCCCGACACGCCTACTTTCGCCGAATCGGGCCTCAAGGGATTCGAGGCGACCGCGTGGTGGGGAGTCCTGGCGCCGGCGAACCTGCCGCCCGATATCGCCGCGAAGCTCAACGCCGTCATCGATCGCGTCGCGAATTCGGCGGCGTTCCGAAAGGTCCTGGAGCCGCGCGGTGTGCAGGTGCTGGGCGGCACGCAGGACGAATTCGCGCGGTTCCAGAAGCAGGAGCTCGTGAAATGGGGCAAGGCCGTGCACGACTCCGGCGCCGCGGTGGACTGAGATGCGGCTCACCGACATCGAGCGCTCCATGCTCGCAGGGGAAATGGGCCCGGTGCGCCGGATCGCGATCGGGCACCAGGTGAAGGTGGGCGACTTCTTCGGCGCCGAGGATTTCGTTCCCGTCTCCCAGGCCCACATCATGGCGGACACCGAGAGCCTGGGGGAGGCGGGGGTCGCATGGCTCGAGATGCTCGCGGGCCACGGGGCGGCCGAGCGCACCGTGCGCGTGCCGACGATCACCGACCCGCGCGGCACCGACTTCAGCAAGGCGGGGCTGCTCAAGCAGGCGCCATGGATGCTCGCGCTGGAGCGCCGGGCGATCGACGCCTTCGTGCAGCTGGGCGTGATGATGACCGACACCTGCATCAACTACCAGACGGTGCAGGCCCCGGTGCGGGGCGAGCACGTCGCGTTCGGCGACACGGGTGTCGTGATCTATTCCAATTCGGTCTGCGGGGCGAGGTCCAATTTCGAGGGCGGTCCCTCGGCGCTTTCCGCGGGGCTCACGGGTCGCACGCCGCGCTACGGCTTGCACCTCGATCGCCATCGCCGGGCGAGCCTGCAC
>JAAOZZ010000476.1 GCA_012274175.1 Betaproteobacteria bacterium | reverse complement strand
CGCCCGCGAGTGGCGATCGCTCCCAGCCCCATGCCGCCATGGGCGTGGCAGATGGCGCAGGCGAGCGCATCGGCCGCGTCGGGTCCGGGGTGGCCGGGGAGCTTCAGCAGCCGCTTGACCATCTCCTGCACCTGCTCCTTTCGCGCGTGGCCCTGTCCCACCACCGATTGCTTGACCTGCAGGGCCGTGTACTCGGCCACCGGAAGGCGCGCAAGCACGGCCGCGCAGATCGCCGCGCCTCGCGCCTGCCCGAGGAGCAACGTCGATTGCGGATTCACGTTGACGAATACCTTTTCCACGGCGCATTCGAGGGGATGATAGCTCGCGATGACCTCGGACAGGCCCGCGAGGATGGTGGACAGGCGATCGGCGAGCGTCTGGGTCGCGTCCGAGCGCACCCGCCCGCTCGCCACGTAGCGCAGGATCGCGCCCTCCTTTTCGACCACGCCGTAGCCGGTCGTGGCGAGCCCCGGGTCGATGCCGAGGATGCGGATCGCGGCGGCCACGGGCCCTACGCGAGCGCCGCCGTGCTGTAGACCTCCTGCACGTCGTCGAGGGACTCGAGCGCGTCGACGAGCTTCTGCATCTTCGCCGCGTCCTCCGCCGCCATCTCGGTCTCGCTGGACGGCTTCATGGTCACCTCCGCGAGCTCGGCCTTGAACCCCGCCTTCTCGAGGCTCGCCTTCACCCGCGCGAACTCATAGGGGCCGGTCACCACCTCGAGGGACCCGTCGTCGTGGGCCACCACGTCTTCGGCACCGGCCTCGAGCGCGGCTTCCAGGAGCCGGCCTTCGTCGGTGCCCGGCGCGTAGAGGAGCTGGCCGCAGTGCTTGAACAGGAACGCGACCGACCCCGCCGCACCCATGTTGCCGCCGTGCTTGGTGAAGGCATGGCGCACGTCGGCCACGGTGCGCGTGCGGTTGTCGGTGAGGCAGTCGACGATCACGGCGGCTCCGCTCGGCCCGTAGCCTTCGTAGCGGATCTCCTCGTAGCTCACGCCGTCGAGGCCACCGGTGCCGCGCTTGATCGCGCGCTCGATGTTGTCCTTCGGCATGTTGTTTTCCATCGCCTTGTCCACCGCCAGGCGAAGGCGCGGATTCATGTCGGGGTCTCCCCCGCCCATGCGCGCGGCGACCGTGATTTCCTTGATGAGCCGGGTGAAGATCTTGCCGCGCTTCGCATCCTGGCGACCCTTGCGGTGCTGGATGTTCGCCCACTTGCTGTGGCCTGCCATATGGGTCTTCCGAGGGCGCTCGATCGCAGACGAGCGGGAAAACGTAATGGTAACATTCGCCTCCCGCCCTTCTCCACCGAGCGAGCGCACGGCAAGCGCGGTCGGAAGCGGGATCCACAGGCAAAGGCCTGACAGCGCGGGCCGCAGGCGGCAAGGGGGTCAGGGACGATGGCTAAGACCGGGGAGCGCAAGGCGCAGATCCTGCAGACGCTCGCGGCCATGCTCGAGGATCCGAAGGGCGAGCGCATCACGACGGCGCTCCTCGCCGCGCGACTGGACGTTTCCGAGGCCGCGCTCTACCGCCACTTCGCGAGCAAGGCGCAGATGTTCGAGGGGCTGATCGAATTCATCGAGCAGACCGTCTTCACCCTCGTGAACAAGATCCAGGCCGAGGAGCACGACCCGATGAAGCAGGTCGAGGCGACCATCGCCACCCTCCTCGGCTTCGCCCAGAAGAACCCCGGCATGACGCGCGTGCTGATCGGAGATGCGCTCGTGTACGAGGACGATCGCCTGCAGACACGCGTGAACCAGCTGATCGACCGGCTCGAGGCGAGCCTGCGCCAGAGCGCGCGGCTCGCGATGGGCGCGGGCACGCTGCCGGCCGACTGGGAGGCGAACGCGTACGCCAACGCCCTCATCGCGTTCGTGATCGGGCGCTGGCACCAGTACGCGAAAAGCGGGTTCAAGCGCACTCCGATGGAGTCCTGGCCGCAGCAGTGGCGCGTGTTCTCGGCCTGATCGCGGACCCCTCGACGGCAGTGGCGCTGCCCGAGCTGCGGACCGCCCGCCTGCGGGTCCGGCTCGCGCGCCCCGGCATGGAGGCGGCGATGGCGCGCTTCCTCGGAGATAACTACCCCGGGCACCTCGAGCGCTGGTCGCCGCCGGCCGCGCCGGCCTTCTTCACCGAAGCTTATTGGCGCGAGCGCCTCGTCGTCGCCGTGGAGGAATTCCACGCCGGCCGGGCGGTGCGCTTCGTCTTCCACGACGAGAACACCGGCGAGTCGGCCGACATCGTGGGAACGTGCAGCTACACCAGCATCGTGCGGGGACCTTTCCACGCGTGCAACCTGGGATACCAGCTCGCGCGGACCCACGAGGGACGCGGCCTCATGGCGGAGGCGCTGGAGGCGACCAACGCGTTCGCGTTCCGGACGCTGCGCCTGCACCGCATCATGGCCAGCCATCGCCCGGAGAATGCCCGCAGCGAGCGCGTCCTCGGCCGCCTGGGATTCGCGCGGGAGGGCCTCGCGAAGGACTATCTCTTCATCGACGGGGCATGGCGCGACCACGTGCTCCATTCCCTCGTGAATCCCGAATTCGACCCGGCATGGAT
>JAAOZZ010000475.1 GCA_012274175.1 Betaproteobacteria bacterium | reverse complement strand
GCTGCGCTCGATGCTCAAGGATTTCGCCCTGACGCTGGGCGGCGGCGCCAAGCCCCGCGCCCAGGACTACGCGGAGCTGCTCCGGCGCATCAAGGACAAGCCCTACGCCGACATGCTGCAGACGGTGATGCTGCGCTCGCTCTCCCAGGCGGTGTACAGCCCCGAAAACGTGGGGCATTTCGGGCTCGCGTATGACGCGTACGCCCACTTCACCTCGCCCATCCGGCGCTATCCGGACCTGCTCGTGCATCGCGCGATCCGCGCGGTGCTCAAGGGCACGCGCTTCGAGGCCGGCGACCTGAACGCCCTGGGGCAGCACTGCTCCGAGACCGAGCGGCGGGCCGACGACGCCACCCGCGACGTGGAGGCCTGGCTCAAGTGCTACTACATGCAGGACCACGTGGGCGGGGAGTTCACCGGCATCATCAGCGGCGTCACCAACTTCGGGCTCTTCGTGACGCTCGACGAGCTCTACGTGGACGGCCTCGTGCACATCTCCGACCTGGGGCAGGACTACTTCCAGTTCGACGCCGCCAAGCACATGCTGCGCGGCGAGCGCAGCGGTGTGCGCTACCAGCTCGCGGGGCGGGTGAAGGTGAAGGTGGTGCGCGTGAACCTGGAGCAGGCGAAGATCGATTTCGTGTTGGTCGAAGAACCCGTGGCTCCCTCCCCCTTGGGGGAGGGCCGGGGAGAGGGTAAGAAGAGGCGCAAATGAAGAACCTCACGGGATTCCACGCAGTGACGAGCCGGCTCCGGCAGCGGCCGGAGACGGTGCACGAGATCTACATCGACGCCGAGCGCAAGGACGCGCGGGTGAAGGACCTGCGCGAGCTGGCCAAGCGGCTCAACGTGCGCGTGATCTCCGTGGACATGAAGCGCCTCGACGGCATGGCGGGCGGCGTGCGGCACCAGGGCGTCGTGGCCCAGGCCGAGCCCCTCGACATGCCCAGGTTCATCGAGGACGCCCTCGAAGGCCTCGAGGAGCCGCCGCTGCTGCTGATACT
This sequence comes from Betaproteobacteria bacterium, assembly GCA_012274175.1. Taxonomy (GTDB): domain Bacteria; phylum Pseudomonadota; class Gammaproteobacteria; order Burkholderiales; family Usitatibacteraceae; genus Usitatibacter. Next base: position 2,978 of record JAAOZZ010000475.1, on the reverse strand, counting down.
CGACGGCGTGCAGGACCCCCACAACCTCGGAGCGTGCCTGCGGGTGGCCGACGGTGCCGGGGCGCACGCGGTGATCGCGCCCAAGGACCGCAGCGTGGGCCTCACCACCGCCGCGATCAAGGTGGCCTCGGGCGCCGCGGAGTCGGTCCCGTACATCGTGGTGACCAACCTCGCGCGCACCATGCGCGACCTGAAGGAGCGCGGCATCTGGCTGATCGGCGCCGACGATTCCGCGCCCCAGTCGCTCTACCAGGCGAAGCTCGACGGCCCCCTGGGACTGGTGCTCGGGGCCGAGGGCGAAGGGCTGCGCCGGCTCACCAAGGAGAGCTGCGACTCGCTCGTGTCGATCCCGATGCTGGGGGCGGTCGCGAGCTTGAACGTCTCCGTGGCGAGCGGCATCTGCCTGTACGAGGCGCGCCGCCGGCGGATGAAGTAGCGCCGCCTCAGAAGAGCTGGCGCGTGATGGCCTTCGCGCCGGTCACACCGTCGACCGTGTAGGTGACGATGCCGTTGTCCCGATCGGTGAAGGCCACGTCGATGTGGCCCGCGACGGACACGCTCACCCGCGCCGGATCGAAGGTGAGGGAAGCGGCCGGTCCCGGCGGCCCCAGGGTTCGGTAGAGCGTCCCGCTGCAGCCGTTGCCGCCCGGGCTCACCACGCAGTCGGATGCGACGAGCCACGTGGGGAAGCCGCTGTTGTCGTACACGAACCACGTGAGGAACATCGTGCCGTCCTGCTGCGTGACGCCCATGCCCCATCCGGATTCAGCCGGGTTCCACCAGAGGTCGGTGTAGTCGACGGCGGGCGCCGGCGTGGAGGGCCGGAACGCCTGGCGGCGGATCTGGACGCTGCGCCCCTGGTTGCCCACCGTGTAGCCCATCGTCGCGTTGTCCTTGTCCTGGAATCGGATCTCGAGGAGCCCCACCTGGGTGGTCTGGACCGCGCCCGGATTGAACGTCCCGATGAAGAAGCGCGGTCCCTGCGTCTGGTAGAGCTTGCCGCTGCAGATCGCGTTGGCGACGCACGTGGGGCAGGGCAGCGGAGGTGACATGGTGCAGCTCGACGCCACGTACCACTTCGGCGCGCCCGCGGGGTCGTAGGTGAACCAGGCGGCGAAGAGGATGCCGCGGCGCTGGGTGAGGTGCACGCCCCAGCCGGATTCCGCCGGGTTCCACCAGAGCCCGGAGAGGATGCCCGCGGGCTCGGGGGTCGAGGTCTGCCCGCCCACGAAGTCGCCGGCCGCTTCCGGGGCGCCGCCCACGGGAACCAACGCCGCGGCTATCAGCGTATCCACGTTGAAGATCGTCGCCGTGGCCGAGCCCGCGCTCACGACCACGAAGTACGCCCCGTCGGGTGTCACGTCCACGCCCGAGGGCTGCGCGCCCACGCTCACGGTGGTGGGCGTGCCCGTGGCAAGGTTGATCACGGTGACGGTGTTCGATCCGCGGTTCGCGACGAAGAGTCGCGTGGCCGCGGGGTTCACCGCGACGGAGGATGGCTGGGAGCCGGCCGGGAACGTGGCGATCACCGCATTGGTGGCCGTGTCGATGACGGAGACGTCGTTGCTCGCCTGGTTGGCCACGTAGATGCGGCGGCCCGCGGAATCCGTCGCGAGGGCGACGGGCGATCCTCCCACCGGGATCGGCGTGCCGAAGGTGTCGTGGTCGGTGTCCATGACGCGCACGACATTGGCGGCGCCGTCCACGATGTACAGGCGGGGAAGGGACGGGTGCACCAGCGGCTGTCCGAGGGCCTGGGCGATCGAGATGGAGTCGATCACGGTGTTGGTATAGGTCGAGACGACGCTCACCACGGAACCGACGCCGGGTTGGGAGACCACGTATGCGGTCTTGCGATCGGCGCTCAGCGCGACATGCCCCGCGTGCAGCGGGACTGCGACGCGCGTGATCTCTGCCTGGGCGTTGGTGTCGATCACGGAAAGGAATCCGTTGTCGTTCGCCACGTAGGCGCGCTGGCCGATCGGCGTGACCGCGATCCCCGAGGGAAGGCCGCCCAGGTTGATGTTGCCCGCGATCCGGTGGGCGAGGGTGTCCACGGCGGTGACGAAACCGGTCGGCTGCGACATGTAGGCGTAGGGCTGCGCCTGTGCGGGGCGCTGCACCGTCGCGGCGACGAGCGCCAGGAAGGCCGCCACGGCCCACGCCCGTCGCGATGCGAATGCGTCCATATGCGCCACCCCCTGTTGTTGTAGTCGGATTGTAGCGGTCCGGCGTTTTCATCGCATGATCTTCCATACCCGGGTCGGGATGGGGGCCTGTTCAGGTTGCCGAAAGCCGCGCGTCATGGGAATTGAATTTCCCCGAGGGAAGATTGTCTTTTCCATGACACCGGGTCGCGTACGATGTGTTCCTTCCCGCCATGCACTCTTCCATGCAACCAGCCATGCACATCGCCATGCACCTCGCCACGCAGCCCGCCCGCCGGAAGGCGCGCCTCCTCGCCCCCGTGATCGCCGCCTGCGTTTCGGTGCTCCTCGCCCTGATGGCATCCGCCGCGCTCGCCGCGACGCCCCCTTCGGCCATCCGCAAGGTGACGAGCGTCGAGGGCATCACCGAATACCGCCTGCCCAACGGCCTCAAGGTGCTGCTCTTCCCGGACCCGTCGAAGCCCACCATCACGGTCAACATCACCTACCTCGTGGGCAGCCGCTTCGAGAACTACGGCGAGACGGGTATGGCGCACCTGCTCGAGCACATGATGTTCAAGGGCACGCCGACGCACCCGCACATCGACCAGGAGTTCAATTCCCGCGGAGTGCGGTTCAACGGCACCACGTGGCTCGACCGCACCAACTACTACGAGCTCTTCAAGGCGAGCGACGACAACCTCGCGTGGGCGATCGGCCTCGAGGCCGACCGCATGGTGCACTCCTTCATCGCGAAGAAGGACCTGGACAGCGAGATGACGGTCGTGCGCAACGAGTTCGAGGAAGGCGAGAACTCGCCCTTCAGCGTGC
>JAAOZZ010000474.1 GCA_012274175.1 Betaproteobacteria bacterium | reverse complement strand
GTTCCATCGCGCGAGCGCCCACCGGGCGCGCCACTGGCCCCACACGATGCTCGCCACCTCGACCCACGACAACAAGCGCTCCGAGGACGTCCGGGCCCGCATCGACGTGCTCTCGGAGCTGGCCGCGGGATGGCGCCTGCGATTGCGCAAATGGCAGCGCATGAACGCGGAACGCAAGGCGGTGGTGGAGGGCGAGCCCGCGCCCTCGCGCAACGACGAATACCTGCTCTACCAGACGCTGCTGGGCAGCTTCCCGGCCGGGGGCGCCCAGGGCGACGCGCTCCACGCCTACCGGGAACGCATCGTCGAGTACATGCTGAAGGCCGCGCGGGAGGCCAAGGCGCACACGAGCTGGGCGCGCGTCGACGAGCCCTACGAGGAGGCCACTGCCGCCTTCGTGCGCGCGATCCTCGACGAGCGCTCGGGCCCGTCCTTCCTCGAGGACCTGCGCGCCGCGGTTGCACCCGTGGCGTGGGCAGGCTACCTCAACAGCCTCGCGATGGCCGCGGTGAAGTACACCTCGCCCGGCGTGCCCGACTGCTACCAGGGCAACGAGATCTGGGACTACTCCCTGGTGGATCCGGACAACCGCCGCCCGGTGGATTACGGCAAACGCTCGCGCATGCTGGATGAAATTGCCGCGCCGGGCGACGGCCACCTCGAAGCGATCCGCGCCATCTTCCGCGCACCGGAAGACGGGCGCGCGAAGCTCTACGTGACCTGGCGCCTGCTGCAATTGCGCCGGGAGCGGGAGGCGTTGTTCCTCGAGGCCGGGTACGCGCCGGTGCGCGCGAGCGGCAGCCGCTCGCGCCACGTGGTCGCGTTCGCACGCCGCCAGGGGCGAAGCGCGGTGGTAACGGTCGTGCCGCGCCTCACGGTGAGCCTCGGTGTAGCGCCCGGCGAGCTGCCGTGCGGCGAGGCGCTGTGGGAAGACACGCGCATCCACATGGAATTCGCTGGGGAAGGCGCGGTCGTGCGCGACGTGATCTCGGGATCGCGGCATACCGTGGAGCGCGGCGGCATCGCGCTCGCCGCCGTGCTCGGGAGCGCGCCCGTGGCGGTGCTGGTGCTCTAGCTGCCGCGCAGCCGCTCCAGCTCCTTTTCCAGCTCCGCCTGCGCCCAGAGCCAATCGTCCTCGAGGCGAGCGAGCCGCGCCTGGACCTCGCCGCGCCGGCGCAGGGCCGCCTGCAGGCGCTCGCGGTTTCCTTCCTCGTAGGCCTCGGGGGACGCGAGCCACGCCTCGGTCTCGGCCGCCTCCCGGGAGAGCGGCTCCAGCTCGCGCTCGATCTCGGCCAGGCGCTTCTCGAACGGCTTGCGAACATGGGCCTCGCGGCTGCGCGCCATCGCCTCGGCGCGGCGCTCGTCGCGGCGGCTGGGCGCGTTCGCCGCCGGCTCGCTCTCGCCGCGCCTCCTGCCGCGCGCATGGTAGTCCCGCGACCACGCGCGATAGTCCTCGAGGGTGCCGTCGAACGGGACCACCGAGCCGTCGGCCACCAGCATCCACTGGTCCGTGGTCGCGGCAAGCAGGTGGCGATCGTGGGCCACCAGCACGAGGGCGCCCTCGAAGTCCACCAGCGCCTCGGCGAGCGCCTCGCGCATCTCGATGTCGAGGTGGTTCGTGGGCTCGTCCAGCAGCAGCAGGTTGGGCCGCTGCCACACGATCAGTGCCAGCGCGAGGCGCGCCTTCTCTCCGCCGGAGAAGCTCGCGACCTTCTGCGCCGCCTGGTCGCCCCGGATGTCGAACCCGCCGAGGAAATCCCGCAACGACTGCTCCCGTTCCGCGGGCGCCAGCGCTCCGAGGTGCCAGAGCGGGGTCTCGTCCAGGCGGAGCTGGTCGACCTGGTGCTGGGCAAAGTAGCCGATGCGCAGTCCCTGCGCGCGATGCAGCTCTCCCGACAGGAGCGCGAGCTCCCCCGTGATCGTCTTGAGCAGCGTCGACTTCCCCGCACCGTTGGGACCCAGCAGCCCGATCGCGTCCCCCGGCAGCACGCTCCACTCGACGCCCGACAGCACCGGTGTTGCCCCGTAGCCCATTGCCGCGGCCTCCAGCCGGAAGAGCTGCCGCGGTTCCTCCACGGGGGGACGAAAACGGAACGTGAACGGCGTGTCCACGTGGGCGGCGGCGATGCGCTCGAGCTTCTCCAGGGCGCGGATGCGGCTTTGCGCCTGGCGCGCCTTGGTGGCCTTGGCGCGGAAGCGCGCGATGAACGCTTCCAGGTGCGCCACGGCGAGCTGCTGCTTCTCGTAGGCCGATTGCTGCAGGGCGAGGCGCGCGGCGCGCTGGGTCTCGAAGGCGCTGTAGTTGCCCGCGTACGCCTCGAGGCGCCGGTTGTCCACGTGCACGATCACCCCGGCCACCGCGTCGAGGAATTCCCGGTCGTGGGTCACCAGCACCACCGCGCCCGGAAAGGCGCGCAACCAGTCCTCGAGCCACAGGACGGCGTCGAGGTCGAGGTGGTTCGTGGGCTCGTCGAGGAGCAGCAGGTCGGAGCGGCACATGAGCGCGCGCGCGAGATTCAGGCGCATGCGCCAGCCGCCGGAAAACCCCGCCACCAGGCGCTCCTGGGCGGCCTCGCCGAAGCCCAGTCCCGCCATGAGCGTCTGGGCACGGGAGCGCGCCTGGTAGCCGCCGATCTCGTCGTACCTCCCGTGGAGGTGGGCGATGCCTTCCCCGGCCTCGTGCGCCTCCTCGGCGCGCTCGATGGCCGCCTCGACCTCACGCAGCTCCGCGTCTCCGTCCATCACGAACTCGAGCGCGGGCCGCTCGACGGCAGGCGTCTCCTGCGCCACGTGGGCGAGCACCCACCGGGGCGGAAGCTCCACGTCGCCGTGGTCGGCGTGCAGCTCGCCGCGGATCAGGGCGAAGAGGCTCGACTTGCCGCTGCCGTTGGGGCCCACGAGGCCCACCTTCTGCCCGGGATGCACGTTCATCGACGCGCCCTCCAGCAGGACCCGGGCGCCGCGGCGCAACGTGACGTCGCTAATACGGAGCATCTCGCCGCCTCACTTTGGATCCCATTCGTAGTCGATCGTGAGCGGGGCGTGGTCGGAGAAGCGCTTGCGAACGTAGATCTCGGAAGCGCGCGCCTGGGCCGCGATCCCCGGGGTCGCGATCTGGTAGTCGATGCGCCAGCCCACGTTCTTGGCCCATGCGGCGCCGCGGTTCGACCACCACGTGTAGCGCTCCGGCCGCGGGTCGAGGGTGCGGAAGACGTCGACGAACCCGTGGCGCTCGAAGACGCCCGTGAGCCAGTCGCATTCTTCCGGAAGGAATCCCGAGTTCTTGCGGTTCGCCCTCCAGTTCTTGAGGTCGATCTCCCGGTGGGCGATGTTCCAGTCGCCGCAGAGCACGAACTCGCGCCCGCAGTCACGCATGGCTTCCAGCTTCGGCAGGAAGCGCTTCATGAAGGAGAACTTGCGCGCCTGGGCGTGCTCGCCGCTAGAGCCTGACGGCAGGTAGAGGGAGATCACGCTCAGCCGGCCGAAATCCGCCTGGAGGAAGCGCCCCTGGGCGTCGATGTCGGGGATGCCCAGGCCGATCGTGACCCGGTCGGGTTCGCGCGCGGCGTAGATGGCCACGCCGCTGTAGCCGCGCTTTTCGGCGGGATGGAAGAACGCGTGCAGCCCGCGGGGCGCGAGCAGCGACCGGGGAAGGTCGGATTCCTGGGCCTTGATCTCCTGCAGGCAGACCACGTCGGGCTGCTTGCGGCGCATCCACGCCGGGAAGCCCTTGGCCGCGGCCGAGCGCAGGCCGTTCACGTTCAGGGTGACGATACGCATGGGAATCGGGGCGCGATCGCGCCGGTTGAGCGAAAATAGCGCGTATCGTACCCTTGGGAACCCCGCATGAACGTGGCCGCAGCCCCCACCGAGCGCACCGATGGCAACGCCTTCCGGCGCGAATTCGTCGATTTCGCCATCCGGGCGGGCGTGCTGCGCTTCGGCGAATTCCGCACCAAGGCCGGCCGCCAGTCGCCTTATTTCTTCAATGCCGGCCTTTTCTGCGACGGGGAGAAACTGGGCGAGCTCGCGCGGTTCTACGCGCGCGCGGCCCTCGCATCGGGCATCGGCTTCGACGTCCTCTTCGGCCCCGCGTACAAGGGCATCACCCTCGCGGCCGCGACCGCGGTGGCCCTTGCCGGGCTCGGTCACAATGTGCCGTTCTGCTTCAACCGCAAGGAGGCGAAGGACCACGGCGAGGGAGGCAACATCGTGGGCGCCGCGCTCGCGGGCCGCGTGCTGGTGATCGACGACGTGATCACCGATGGGGCTTCCAAGCGCGAGGCCATCGAGATCATCCGCGCCGCGGGGGCGACCCCGGCTGGCGTGCTAATTGCTCTCGACCGGCAGGAGCGGGGGCAGGGCGAACTGTCGGCGACCCAGGAGGTAAGCCGGGATTTCGGCGTGCCCGTGACGGCGATCGCGACCCTCGCGGACATCCTGGCCACGCTGCGGGCAAGACCCGAGGCACGGGTCGACATGGAAAAGATCGAGGACTATCGCAGGCGTTACGGCATCGCGCCCGTCTAGAGGCGCGACCGCACGCCCGGCGCACACGGGAAGGCGAACATGAGAAGAACGGACTGGCTGGTGTTGGTGCTGGCGCTGCACGCTCCCGGGGCGATGGCGGTCTACAAGTGCGTCGACGAGCGGGGCCTCACCCTGCTGGGCGACGTGCCTCCCTCGGGGTGCGCCAAGGTGGAGATGTACGAGGTCAGCCCGACGGGGACGGTGCTGCGCAAGATCGATCCCACGCCCACGCCGGAGCAGCTCAAGGTGCGCCTGGAGGAGCAGGAGCGGCGCAGGCAAGCCGCCCGCGCCGCCGCGCAGCAGAAGCGCAAGGACCTGGCGCTGCTCAACACGTTCGGCTCCGAGCAGGAAATCGATGTCGCGCGCGATCGCAACATCGAGCCCATCGCCGGGCGCATCGAGAGCGCGAAGGACCGCATCAAGGAAGTGGATGCGCGCGAGAAGCAGGTCCTGGAGCAGATGGAGTTCTACAAGGCGGGCAAGCGCAAGGGCCCGAAGGACGAGCCCAGGGATTCGCAGATGCCGAGCACGCTCACCTCCGAGCTGCAGCGCATCCACGGCGAGAAGGCGGCGCTGGTGAAGGCCATCGCCGCGGACGGGCGCGAGATCGAGCAGGTGCGCGCCAGGTTCGACGCCGACAAGCAGCGCTGGCTCGCGTTGAAGAACGGCACGGCCGCCATGCCGGGCGAGTACCTCGCGCCCGATCCCAAGCCCGGGAAGACGGTCCGCTAGCCCCCGGAGAGCCTGCGCCGCAGGATCTCGCCCACCTGGGCGGGATTGGCCTTGCCGCCGGTGGCCTTCATCACCTGGCCCACCAGGGCGTTCATGGCCTTTTCCTTGCCGGCGCGAAAGTCGTCGGCGAGCTTCGCCTGCGCCGCGAGCACCCGGTCCACGGCCGCCTCGAGGGCGGCCACGTCGGAGATCTGCCGGAGGCCGCGCTTATCGACGATGGCATCGACGTCGCCCTCGCCGTCGGCCATGGCGTGCAGCACTTCCTTGGCGACCTTGCCGGAAATCGTGCCGTCGTGGATGCGCGCGAGCAGCCGCGCAAGAGCGCCGGGCGCCACGGGCGGGCGCGCGAAATCGAGGCCGCGCTCGTTCACGAGCGCGGACATTTCGCCGTTGGTCCAGTGGGCGGCGAGCGTTCCGGGCACGGCCCCGGGCGCCGCGAGGATCTCCTCGAAGAAGCGCGCCTTGTCGCGGCTTTCCGTGACGAGTGCCGCGTCGTAGGCCGACAGTCCATGGCGTTCCTGGAGGAGCCGGCACAAGGCGTCGGGCAGCATCGGCATGGAGGAGCGCACTTCCTCGATCCATTCCGGCGCGATCTCCAGGGGAAGCAGGTCGGGATCGGGGAAATAGCGATAGTCCTGCGCGTCCTCCTTCGAGCGCATCGGGCGCGTCTCGCCGCGGTCGGGATCGTAGAGGCGCGTTTCCTGGCGCACCGCGCCGCCGTCCTCGAGGAGCTCGACCTGGCGGCGCACCTCGAACTCGATCGCCTTCTCCATGAAGCGGAACGAGTTGAGGTTCTTGATCTCGCAGCGCGTGCCCAGCGCCTCACCGGGACGCCGCACCGACACGTTCGCGTCGCAGCGGAAGGAGCCTTCCTGCATGTTGCCGTCGCAGATGCCGATCCAGCGCACGAGGGAATGCAGTGCCTTCGCGTAGGCGACGGCCTCGGCGGCGGAGCGCATGTCGGGCTCGGAGACGATCTCGAGCAACGGCGTCCCGGCGCGGTTCAGGTCGATGCCCGTCATGCCGTGGAAATCCTCGTGCAGGGACTTGCCTGCGTCCTCCTCGAGGTGCGCCCGGGTGAGCCGCACGCGCCTCTCCTCGGAGGCGAGCAGGAAAGTGACGGCGCCGCCGCTCACCACCGGCAGCTCGAACTGGCTGATCTGGTAGCCCTTCGGGAGGTCGGGATAGAAATAATTCTTGCGCGCGAAGACGCTCCTCGCCGCGAGGGCGCCGCCCACGGCGAGGCCGAAACGGATCGCGCGCTCCACCGCGCCGCGGTTGAGCACCGGCAGCGTGCCGGGAAGCGCGAGGTCCACCGCAGAGGCCTGGGTGTTGGGCGCGGCGCCGAACGCGGTCGAGGCGCCGGAGAAGATCTTCGACGCGGTGGTGAGCTGCGCGTGGGTCTCCAGCCCGATCACGATCTCCCACTCACCCATCGGCGTCCCCGAAGCCCTCGGGCGAGCGCGCGTGCCAGTCCGTGGCCTGCTGGAACGCGTGGGCGGCGGCGAGCATGCGCGCCTCATCCCAGTAGTTGCCCACGACCTGCAGCCCCACGGGGCGGCCGCGGGCGCCGAATCCGCACGGGATCGAGAGCCCCGGGAGCCCGGCGAGATTGATGGGAATCGTGTACAGGTCGTCCAGGTACATCTGCACCGGGTCCTTGCCCTTCGCCCCCAGGTCGAACGCCACCGACGGCGCGGCCGGGCCCATGATGAGGTCGCATTGGCCGAACGCCTCCTCGAAATCGCGCGCGATGAGCCGGCGGACGCGCTGCGCCTGGAGGTAATAGGCATCGTAGTAGCCGTGGGAGAGGACGTAGGTGCCGATCATGATGCGGCGCTTGACCTCCGCCCCGAACCCCTGCGCTCGCGTCTTCGCGTACATGTCCTCCAGGTCCCCGTACTCGGGCGCGCGATGGCCGTAGCGCACGCCGTCGTAGCGCGAGAGGTTCGAGGAGGCTTCCGCCGGCGCGATCACGTAGTACGCCGGCACCGACAGGTGCTGGTTGGGCAGGCTCACGTCCACCAGCGTGGCGCCGAGCGCGCGGAATCGCTCGATGGCGGCCTCGATGGGCCCGGCCACGTCGCGCGCGAGGTCGCTCGAGAAATGCTCGCGTGCGATGCCGATGCGAAGGCCCTTCACGCCGTCGCCCAGCCGTCCCGGGTAGTCGTCCTTCGGGCGATCGACGGACGTGGAATCGCGCGGGTCGAACCCGGCCATCACGTCGAGCATCAGCGCGAGATCCTCGGCGCTGCGGGCGATCGCGCCCGCCTGGTCGAGGGACGAGGCGAACGCCACCATGCCGTAGCGCGAGACGCGCCCGTAGGTCGGACGCAGGCCGCAGGTGCCGGTGAACGACGCGGGCTGCCGGATGGACCCGCCGGTGTCGGTTCCCGTCGCCGCCGGAACGAGCATCGCCGCCACCGCCGCGGCCGAGCCGCCGGAGCTTCCCCCGGGGACCGCGTCCAGGTCCCAGGGATTGCGCACGGGTCCGAAGTGGGAGCTTTCGTTGGAAGAGCCCATCGCGAACTCGTCCATGTTCGCCGTTCCCAGCAGCACCGCACCCGCCCGGTCGAACTGCTCGATCAGGTGCGCGTC
>JAAOZZ010000078.1 GCA_012274175.1 Betaproteobacteria bacterium | reverse complement strand
GGCTCGTGCTGCGCGGCAACGTCGTGCCGGGCGAGATCATCACGCTGCGCTTCGGAATCTGGGACTCGGGAGACGGAACGATCGACTCCGCGGTGCTGCTGGACAACTTCGCGTGGTCCCCGGATACCGTGACCCCCGGGACTACCGCGCAATGAGGGGAATAGCAATGCTTAGCCGAATTGGGAGAGATCGAACCATGCGTGGCACGCTTGTCCTTTTCATCGCCTCGACCTTCGCGTTCGCGATGCAGCCGGCCGTCGTTTCCGCGGCGCCGGACAACTTCTTCCTCGCCCCCGCCCCGCGGATGGATCCGAACCTGCCGCCCATCATCCGGGCGCAGGCCGCGCAACCCAAGGCGGTCGTCTCCACGCCGGCGATCAACACCGGCAGCCGGGCGGCGGTGAAGGCCGCGTACAACACCTACTACAACCTCCCGATGCCCGCCATGAGCTGGACCGGCAGCATCGCGGGTTGCGTGCCGGGGACGATCTCGTCCGCGTTCCAGGAGTGGACGATCTCGCGCATGAACTTCCTGCGGGCGATGGCCGGTGCTTCGGGCAACACCACGCTGGACACGAGCCTCAACGCCCAGCAGCAGGCCACGGCCCTCATCATGGCGGCCAACAACACGATCACGCACTCGCCCACGCCCGTGATGACCTGCTATTCGGCCTCGGGTGCGGCGGGAGCGAACAGCTCCAACCTCGAGTACGGCGTCGACGATTCCCTCCAGATCTACATGTCCGATCCCGGCACGAATTTCGTCGGGCATCGCCGCTGGATCCTGTATTCGGCGAAGGGAATCTCCGGGCTCGGGCAGGCCACCGGGCCGTCTGGCTCGTACAGCGCGCTCTCCGTGTTCGACGGCTCCGGCTCGTCTCCCCTGGCGGGCAATGGCATCCCGTGGCCGCCGCGCGGCTACGTGCCGCTGGATCTCTTTCCGTCGCTTTTCACCGGGGGCGCGGGCCAGCTATGGTCGTTCGGGCTGCCCGGCGCCGACTTCTCGGCGGCGAACGTGTCGATGACGCTGGACGGTTCACCGGTTGCGGTGACCGTGGTCTCACGCACCGATTTCGGCTACGGCGACAACACCCTCGTGTGGCAGCTCCCCGTGGGTCACACGGTGACCAAGGGCACGGTCTATGACGTCACCATCACTGGGGTGGCGAGCGCGGGATCGACCACGTACAACTACCAGATTCGTCCCTTCGATCCCGCCGATCCCCTGCCCACCATGGGCGACCTCGATGCGAGCGGCACGGGCGACCTCCTCTGGCGCAATTCCGCGGACGGCTCCGTGCAGGGCTGGCTCATGAGCGGCCTCAACGCAACCCAGGTCGCCGGCATGCTCCCCGCCGGCAGCTACGCGGTGACCCACGAGGCGGACCTGAACGGCGATGGCACGGCCGACCTCCTCATCCGCAACGCCGACGGCAGCGTGATCGGCTGGCTCATGAACGGCCTGTCGGTCATCGGCACCACCACCTTCGTGGGGCCCGGCAGCGCCTGGTCGATCGTGAAGACCGCGGACCTCGACGGCGACGGCAAGGCCGACCTCATCTGGCAGAACACCGACGGCACCGTGCAGGCGTGGCTCATGGACGGCCTCACGGCCACGTCCACGGCGACGCTGATCGGCCCGGGCACCGGCTGGAGCCTCTCGCAGGTGGCCGATCTCGACGGCGACGGCAAATCCGATCTCATCTGGCAGAACGCCGACGGCACCGTGCAGGCGTGGCTCATGAACGGCCTCGCCGCGACGAGCATCGCCTCCTACGCGCCGGCCGGCAGCGGCTGGAGCGTCGTACTCGTCGGCGACTTCGATGGCGACGGCAAGTCCGACCTCTTCTGGCAGCACACGAACGGCGCCTCGCAGGCCTGGCTGATGAACGGCCTCGCGGTCTCGCAGATCGCTTCGTTCACGCCGGCGGGCACGGGCTGGACGCCGGTGCTCGCGGGCGACCTCGACGGCAACGGGACGGCGGACATCTTCTGGCAGCACACGTCGGGCGCCTCGCAGACCTGGCTCATGAACGGGCTCACGGTCTCCGGCCTCGCGAGCTTCGTGCCCGCGGGCACCGGCTGGAGCGCCTCGCTCGTGCGCGACCTCGACGGCGACGGCAAGCAGGACGTGCTCTGGACGCACACGAGCGGCGCGGTGCAGGCGTGGCTCATGAACGGCCTCACGATCACGCAGATCGGGTCGTTCGCGGGAGCGGGAACGTACGAGGTCGTGCCGTTCGGGACGAAGCAGGGCGCCATCGCGTCCGCCTATGCCTCGGCTTTCGCCACGGGCGACTACCCCGTGCCGGCCGACTGCGGCGCATCGACCCCCGTGAACTGCCCCGGCGGGATACCCACGCCCACGTCGATGCACCTCGACCGCTCGGCGATGTCCATCGTCGCGACCGGCTCCGACGCGTACACCTTGACGGTGCCCGTGGCGCTCTCGAGCCTTACCGACATCGTGGTGCAGCTTCCGGTCATCGGCAGCTGCAACCTCCGTGTTGCCACGGCCGCGGGATCTTCCCCGACCGTGAACCTCGTGTTCGACGCGGCCTACCAGAGCGATGTCGCGGGCGGATCCCTGCGTCGCCTGCATGCGCAGAGCTTCTCGCTCACCTCCGCCGAACAGTCGGACTTCACGCTGACCGGCGGCTTCGGGTGCAGCACCGCGAACCCGGGGATCGGCGCTTACCTGAGCATTCTTCAAAATGCGCTGGCGCCGCTGCTGCCCGCCGATGCCTGCGGGCTTCCGGGCCAGCCGCTTTTGCCCTGCAGCTAGCGCGGATCATGAACGGCCTGATGGCGTGAAGTCGCCTCTCGGGGAAGGCGGCTACCGGTAGAATCAGCCCGGTCTGCCTCATCCATCGGGAGTATCGGTTGATCACGTTCGGGCTCCTCGGCTGCGGCCGGGTTGCGAAGCGCCATGCGGAGCTGCTCTCCGGCGGCGCGATCGCCGGCGCGCGGCTGGGCGCCGTGTGCGACGACCGCCCCGAGCGCGCGGCGCAGTTCTCCGCGAAGCACGGCGCGAAGGCCTACCACGCGCTCGACGAGATGCTGCGCGATGCGACCCTGGACGCGGTCGCGGTCCTCACCCCCAGCGGCATGCACGCCCAGCACGGCATCGCCGTCGCGCGCGCGGGCAAGCACGTCGTGGTGGAAAAGCCCATGGCATTGCGGCTCCAGGACGCCGACGCGCTGATCCGCGCCTGCGACGCGGCGGGCGTCAAGCTCTTCGTCGTGAAGCAGAACCGCTTCAACGTTCCCATCGTGAAGCTGCGCGAGGCGCTCGAGGCCGGGCGCTTCGGCAAGCTGGTGCTGGGCACGGTGCGCGTGCGCTGGTGCCGAGAGCAGGCCTACTACGACGCCGACGGCTGGCGCGGCACGTGGGCGCTGGACGGCGGGGTCCTCATGAACCAGGCGAGCCACCACGTGGACATGCTCGAGTGGATGATGGGCGACGTGGAAAGCGTGCACGCCCGCGGCATCACCGCACTCGTGGACATCGAGGCCGAGGACACGGCGGTGGCCACCCTCAAGTTCGCCAACGGCGCGCTGGGCATCGTGGAAGCCACCACCGCCACGCGCCCGAGGGACCTCGAGGGCTCCATCTCGATCCTGGGCGAGAAAGGCTCGGTGGAGATCGCGGGCTTCGCGATGAACGAGATCCGCACCTGGCAGTTCGTCGATCCGCGCCCCGAGGACGCCGAGGTGATGGCGCGCTTTTCCGTGAACCCGCCCAGCGTCTACGGCTTCGGCCACCACGCCTACTACGAGCACGTGGTCGATTGCCTGGAGAACGGCCGCGCGGGACTCGTGGATGGCCTCGAGGGACGCAAGAGCGTGGAGCTCGTCTCCGCGATGTACGAGTCGATGGAGTCGGGATCGGAAGTGGCGCTGCGGTTCAATCCCGGGCGCGGCAAGCTGGGCGTCGCACCGTGAGCTCCGAAATCGAACCCAAACGCTCCCAGTCCGGCATCCGCGACGTGCGCTTTGGCGAGGGCGTGCGCGTGGTGGAACCGGTGAACCTCTACGGGTGCGACATCGGCGCCGGCTGCTTCGTGGGCCCGTTCGTCGAGATCCAGAAGGGCGTGAAGATCGGCGCGCGCACCCGCATCCAGTCCCACGCCTTCGTCTGCGAGCTGGTGGAGATCGGCGAGGACTGCTTCGTGGGCCACGGCGTCATGTTCGTGAACGACACCTTCGCCTCCGGAGGCCCCGCGGGCAACCCGGCGCTCTGGAAACCCACCCGCATCGGCAACCGCGTCTCCATCGGCAGCAACGCCACGATCCTCCCGGTTTCCATCTGCGACGGCGTGGTGATCGGCGCGGGGGCGGTC
>JAAOZZ010000473.1 GCA_012274175.1 Betaproteobacteria bacterium | reverse complement strand
TCGCGGTGGCGGTATGCACCCACCTGGGATGCTCGCCCAACCTGAAGAAGGAGGTCGGTCCGGATTCCGACATGGGCCCCGACTGGCCGGGCGGCTACTTCTGCCCCTGCCACAACTCGCGCTTCGACCTCTCGGCCAGGGTCTTCAAGGGCTCTCCCGCCCCGAAGAACCTGGTGATCCCGCCATACCGCTACGCGAGCGACGCGGTCGTCGTCGTCGGCGAAGACCCGAAAGGAGCCTGACCCATGGCCGCGACCGAGAAGAGCCCCGTCACCGGGGCCGGGCCGTTCAACGGCATCCTCACCTGGGTGGACCAGCGTTTCCCGCTGGTGTCGCTGTGGAAGGACCACCTGTCGGAGTACTACGCGCCGAAGAACTTCAACTTCTGGTACTACTTCGGCTCGCTCGCGATGCTGGTGCTGGTGATCCAGATCGTCTCCGGGATCTTCCTCACGATGAACTACAAGCCCGACGCCCGCGAGGCGTTCGCGTCGGTCGAGTACATCATGCGCGACGTCCCGGCGGGGTGGCTCATCCGCTACATCCACTCCACCGGCGCCTCGATGTTCTTCATCGTGGTGTACCTGCACATGGTGCGGGGCCTGCTCTACGGCTCGTACCGGCGGCCGCGCGAGCTCCTGTGGATCTTCGGCATGCTGATCTACCTCTCGCTCATGGCCGAGGCGTTCTTCGGCTACCTGCTCCCGTGGGGCCAGATGTCCTACTGGGGCGCTCAGGTGATCATCAACCTGTTCGGGACCGTGCCGTTCATCGGAGAGGCGCTCGCGGTGTGGATCCGCGGCGACTACAACATCTCCGACGTGACGCTGAACCGATTCTTCGCGCTGCACGTGATCGCCCTGCCGCTGGTCCTGCTGGGCCTCGTGGCCGCGCACATCATGGCGCTGCACGAGGTGGGCTCCAACAATCCCGACGGCGTGGAGATCAAGAAGCACGTCGACCCGGTTTCCCGGCGGCCCCTGGACGGGATCCCGTTCCACCCGTACTACACGGTGAAGGACCTGATGGGAGTGGCGGTGTTCCTGATCGTGTTCTCCGCCATCCTCTTCTTCTCGCCCGAGATGAACGGCTATTTCCTCGAAGCCAACAACTTCATCCCGGCCAACCCCCTGAAGACCCCGACGCACATCGCTCCGGTGTGGTATTTCACGCCGTACTACGCGATGCTGCGCGCCGTTCCTCCGCTCTTCAGCTCGCAGTTTCCGGGGGTGGCGGTCATGGGGGCGGCGGTGCTCATCTTCTTCGCGCTGCCCTGGCTCGACCGTGGGCGGGTGAAGTCGATCCGCTACCGGGGCCCGCGCTGGAAAGTCGCGTTCGCGCTCTTCGTCGTGAGCTTCCTCTTCCTGGGCTACCTGGGCGTGGAGGACACGACGGTCCTGGGCCAGTTCGGCAAGGGCCTGCCCGTCGTGGGCGGGGACTACGTCGCGCTCTGGGTCGCGCGCGTCCTCACCATCGTCTACTTCCTCTTCTTCGCGCTGATGCCGTGGTACACCGCCAACGACAAGGAAAAGCCGGAGCCGGAAAGGGTGACCTGGTGATGAAGACCATCCTCGCCTGCCTCCTGCTCGCACCCGTCCTCGCCTGGGGCGAATCCGAGGGCCTCACCCTCGACCGCGCGCCCATCGACCTGCACGACAAGGCGTCGCTGCAACGCGGCGCGCAGATCTTCGTGAACCACTGCCTCAACTGCCACGGCGCGGAATCGATGCGCTACAGCCGGCTCACGGACCTGGACCTCACGGAACAGCAGATCCGGGCGAACCTGCTCTTCACCTCGGACAAGATCGGCGCCACCATGGACCCGACGCTCGACCCGAAGATCGCGAAGGTCGCCTTCGGCGTCGTGCCCCCGGATCTCTCGGTGATCGCGCGCTCGCGCAGCGCGGATTGGCTCTATACCTACCTGCGCAGCTTCTACCGCGATCCGGCGAGCAAGACCGGTTGGAACAACCTCGCCTTTCCCAACGTCGCGATGCCGAACGTGCTCTGGGAGCAGCAGGGCGAGCAGGCGCTCGAGGTCACCGAGCGCATGGATGAGCACACCGGCGACCGGATCGAGACCCGCAGGCTCGTGCCCGGCCGCCCGGGAGCGCTCTCGCCGGTCGAATACGACCGCTACGTGCGCGATCTCGTGAACTACCTCGTTTACATGTCGGAGCCGGCACAGACGAGCCGCCGGCAGTGGGGCGTCCTGGTGCTTTTCTTCCTCGCCGGGTTCTTCGTGCTGACGCTGCTGCTCAAGAAGGAATACTGGAAGGACGTCCGCTAGGCGGGCCGCGCCCCCGGGCGCGCAAAAGGGATAACAGAACATGATGACGCTCTACTCCGGGATCACCGATCCCTTCAGCCACCGTTGCCGGATCGTGCTCTACGAAAAGGGCATGGATTTCGAGATCATCGACGTGGACCTCATGAACAAGCCCGAGGACCTCGCGGTGATGAACCCGTACAACCGGACGCCGGTCCTGGTCGAGCGGGACCTGGTGCTCTACGAGTCGAACATCATCAACGAGTACATCGACGAGCGCTTCCCCCATCCGCAGCTCATGCCCGCGGACCCGGTCATGCGGGCGCGCGCGCGACTCTTCCTGTTCCGCTTCGAGCAGGAGCTCTTCAACCACGTGCAGACGCTGGAATCGGGCACCCAGAAGGCGCAGGACAAGGCGCGGCTCTACATCCGCGAGAACCTGATCCAGATCGCTCCCATCTTCGTGAAGCAGAAGTACATGCTGGGCGAGGAGTTCTCGATGCTCGACGTGGCGATCGCGCCCCTGCTCTGGAGGCTCGACCACTACCAGATCCAGCTGAACAAGCAGTCGGCGCCCCTGCTCAAGTACGCCGAACGGCTCTTTTCCCGCCAGGCCTTCATCGATTCGATGACCGCCTCCGAGAAGGCCATGCGCAGGTAAGCTTGGAGCCATGGCGGACGTCTCGACCAAGCCCTATTTCATCCGCGCCATCTTCGAGTGGTGCTCGGACTGCGGCTTCACGCCCTACCTGAGCGTGAAGGTGGACGAGCACACCCGGGTGCCCATGGAATACGTGAAGAACGGGGAGATCGTGCTGAACGTGAGCCTCAACGCCACCCGCAACCTCACGATCAACAACGAGCTGATCCAGTTTTCGGCCCGGTTCAACGGCGTATCGCGGGAGGTGAGCGTTCCGGTCGAGCGGGTGCAGGGCATCTTCGCCCGGGAGAACGGCCAGGGCGCCTTCTTCACCGTCGAGGCCCCGGCGGCGCTGACGGCGGCGCCGGCCTCCATGGCGGGGGCCGTGGAGGCGGACTCCGAACCGCCCAAACCGCCCGCGTCGGCGGGCAAGACACGCCTCAAGATAGTTAAGTAAGCGCTCGCTAAGCCGGCATAGCTCAGCTGGTAGAGCAACCGCCTTGTAAGCGGTAGGTCCTCCGTTCGACTCGGAGTGCCGGCACCCCGCCCCCGGGGAGAGCGAAATCCCTGTTTTGCTTGATCTAAGGGCGCCAATACGGGATAATCGAGAGTTTCGCGGAGGGGTGCCCGAGTGGTTAAAGGGGGCAGACTGTAAATCTGTTGGCCTTGCGCCTACGTTGGTTCGAATCCAACCTCCTCCACCATGCATTCGAGCGGCCCTGCTGGCCGGGGACATTCGGGCGAAGCGCGGGAGGGTAAAGGGGCTTGTCGGCAGGGGCTTCGCGGCGGGTGTAGCTCAATGGTAGAGCAGAAGCCTTCCAAGCTTACGACGAGGGTTCGATTCCCTTCACCCGCTCCAGTA
>JAAOZZ010000077.1 GCA_012274175.1 Betaproteobacteria bacterium | reverse complement strand
CCCCGATGCCGCGAAGGCCGAGGCGGCGAAGTCTCCCGGACTGCCGCCCGCCACACTCGTCTTCTCGGTGCAGCCCTGGGGGGAGATCTACGTGAACGGCAAGTCGCGCGGCGTCACGCCGCCGATGAAGTCCGTCAAGCTCGATCCGGGCAAGTACAAGATCGAGATCCGCAACACGACCTTCCCGCCGCACGTGGAGAACCTGGAGCTCAAGTCCAGGGACGAGGTCACCGTGAAGCATAAATTCCAGTGATGCGCTCCCGACCCGCCGCCCGATCGCTCCTCGTGGCCGCCGCCCTCGCCCTGGCGGCGTGCGAGCAGTTGCAGCCCACGGTGAAGCCGCAGGCGCCCGCGCCCCAGATCACCGAGGACGTGCTGCGCGCCCGCGCGACGGAGCAGCTCGCGCAAGGTGCGCAGCAGTACAACGCCGGCGACTACGAGCACGCGGAGAAGAACCTGAGCTCCGCCCTCGACCACGGGGTGCTGTCGAAGGCGGACCAGTCCCGCGCGCGCAAGCTGCTGGCATTCATCTATTGCGTCTCCAACCGCGAGACGCAATGCCGCGACGAGTTCCGCAAGGCCTTCGAGATCAATCCGAACTTCTCCCTCACGGCCGCGGAGGACGGACACCCCATCTGGGGGCCGGTGTACCGCGACGTGCGCACCCAGCTCATCGCCGAACGCGAGGCGGGCACCCAGGTGCGCACGCCCGCCGAGTCCCAGGGCAAGGGCGAGCAGATCCTGGCCCAGGGCCTGCTCAAGTACGACTCCGGCGAGTTCGTCGAGGCCCACCGGCTGCTCGAATCGGCGCTCAAGGAAGGCCTCAAGGCGAAGCCCGACCAGGTGCGGGCGATGAAGTACCTCGCGTTCACGCTCTGCCTGCAGGGCAAGTACCCGCTGTGCCGGCAGGAGTTCATCAAGATCTACGACGTGGATCCCGAGTTCGACCTCTCGCCGGCCGAGGCGGGGCATCCGTCGTGGACCCACACCTTCGCGGGGGCCAAGGCGACCGCGAAACGCGCGCTGGCAGCCAAGTCCGCGAAGGAGGCCCGCGAGCGCGCTCGCGCCGAGAAGGCCAAGAAAAACTGACGATGATCTCGACGCTGGGGCGCTACAAGATCGTCGCCGAGATCGGGCAGGGCGCGATGGGCGTGGTCTACAAGGCCGTCGATCCCATCATCGACCGCACGGTGGCGATCAAGACCATCAACCTGAACCTCTCGCGCCAGGAGCTCGAGGAGTACGAGGCGCGCTTCCAGCAGGAGATCAAGGCGGCCGGGCGCCTCAACCACCCGAACATTGTCACCATCTACGACGTGGGCAAGACCGACCAGGTCGCCTACATGGCCATGGAGTTCCTCGAGGGACGGGAGCTCAAGGACATGATCGCCGCGGGGCAGATCCCGCCCGTGGACAACGTGGTGGACATCATCGCGCAGGTGGCCGACGGCCTGTGGTTCGCGCACCAGCAGGACATCGTGCACCGCGACGTGAAGCCCTCGAACATCATGGTGATGAAGGGCGGCATCGCGAAGATCACCGACTTCGGCATCGCGCGCCTGCCCAACTCGGCGGTGAAGACGATGACGGGACTCATCCTCGGGAGCCCCCGCTACATGTCGCCCGAGCAGGTGATCGGCAAGGCGATCGACGCGAGGAGCGACATCTTCTCGCTCGGCGTCGTGCTCTACGAGGCGCTCACCGGCGTGGCGCCGTTCGACGGCGACAACGTGAACGCGATCATGTACGCGACGGTGAACACCACGCCGCCGCCGCCCTCGTCGCACATTCGCGCGATCCCGCCGATGCTGGACCTGATCGCGGCCAAGGCGATGGCCAAGCTCCTCGAGGACCGCTACCAGTCGATCAAGGAGTTCGCCGACGACCTGCGCGAAGTGCGCCGCCAGATCGACTCGACCCGCCCCGCCACCGCGCTCAAGGCGACTTCCTCGCCGGTGCCCGTGCGCCCGCCTTCGGCACCCGTGGCGGTGCCCGAGCGCATGGTGGACACGGCGACCATTCCCATGACCGCCGAGCAGCCGACGAAGGAAGACGAGTCCGGCAAGGCGCTCTCCCTCGCGAAGACCTTCGATTCGTTCGACGCGACGCTGCGGCTGGCGGCGATGACGGACCAGACCGAGGACTTCCGCGACTACATCACCGCGACGCAGAAGATGCGCGCGTACAAGGGCAAGATCGAGGCGGGCACGCCGCTCGCCCCCAAGGCCGCCGCGCCGGTCGAAGAGAAGAAGTCCGCCGCCCCCGCCGCCGCCGCTGGGCCCCGTCCCGCGCCCGAGCCCTATGTCTCCGATCCCACCGCCGCCGCCGGCCGCGGTGGCAACACCATGGCCATCGCGGCGATCGTCGTCCTCGCCCTCGCCGCCATCGGCCTCGCCATCACCCTCCTCATCAAGTAGTGATGTAGTCGACGGCCTCGACGAGGCGGTCGACGGCGATCACCTCGAGGCCGGGGATGGGCTGGCGAGGCCGGTTGGCGGACGGGATGATGGCGTGGGTGAATCCCAGCT
>JAAOZZ010000076.1 GCA_012274175.1 Betaproteobacteria bacterium | reverse complement strand
GGCGAGCGCTCCGTGGGCGAGCTCGAGCGCGCGGTGGGCTTGAGCCAGTCCGGAATCTCCCAGCACCTCGCGGTGCTGCGGCGCGAGTCGGTGGTGACGAGCCGGCGCGTGCGCCAGACGGTGTTCTACTCCCTCGGGAGCGCCGACGTCGTCACACTCATGGCCACCCTGCACACGATCTTCTGCAGCAAGGTGGCGCGGGCCACGCTCGAGGCGGCATAGCGCCGCGCCCTTACGGCCCGCCGCGCTCGACCGCGACGGTGTTGTCATCGGGGCGGCGGTCCACCAGCTTCACCACCGGGTCGATCCCGGCCCGCACCGGCTTGCCCGAGACCTCGATCGCGAACGTGCTCTCGCCCGAGGCCACGCGATGCTTCTTCAGGTACAGGGGCGCGTCGTCCGCGCCCAGCACGCCGATGTCGATCCAGTCGTTCATCGGCACCTCCTTCTGGGTCCCGTTCTCGTCGGCCCGCAGCTTCTTCGCCGCGACCTTGAGCGTCACCTCGTAGCGGCCCCCTCCCAGCTCGCGATAGGTGGCGGACTCCGCGCGGTTCTCGTAGAGCGTGATGGTCTCGAAGAGGTCGGCGATGAGGTACTGGTAGTCGGGCGGCGTCACGGCGCGGAACTCCGCGAGCAGGTCGCGCGAAGTGGGGTACGGCGGGCCGCGGTACGCCCATTTCTTCAGGAACGCGGCGAGCGCGCGATCCACCGCGTCTTCCCCGATGTAGTCCTGCAGCGCGTACATCGCGAGGCTGCCCTTGCGGTAGTGGATGTACGGCTGGTTCTCGTTGCGGTAGAGGGGCAGCTCCTTCTTTCTCTCGGTGCCGCGCCCCAGGAGGTAGGAGTCGAGCTCGTACTTGAGGAAGCGCTTCATCTTCGCATCTCCGTACTTGCGCTTCATCACCATGAGCGCGGAATACTGGGCGAGGGTCTCCGAGAGCATCGTCGCCCCCTGAACGTTGGCGCCCACCACCTGGTGCGCCCACCACTGGTGCGCCACCTCGTGCGCCGTCACGTAGTAGGGATAGTCGATGTCCTTCGGGTCCTTGGGATCCACCTTGGCGATGAATCCGATGCCTTCGGAGAACGGGATCGTGTTGGGGAAGGACTGCGCGAAAGCCGCGTAGCGCGGGAACTCGAGGATGCGCAACTGGTGGTGCTGGTAGGGGCTGAAGTGGGCCGTGTAGTAGTCGAGCGCGTCCCGCGCACCCGCCATCATGCGGTCCAGGTCGTACTCGTGGCCGGGCTGGTAGTAGATCTCGATCGGGACGTCGCCGTTCGGCCCGTGCCAGGCATCGCGCTTCTCGGCGTAGCGGGCGGACAGGAACGCGTAGAAATCGAGGATCGGGACATCCATCTTGTAATGGAAATGGCGCCGACCGCCTTCCACCCACTCCTTCTGGAGGTATCCCGGCGCCAGCGCGACCTGGTCCTCGGAGGTCGTCACCGTGGCATCGAAGTCGATCCAGTCCCCGTCGCTCGAGATGTAGTTGCGCTGCCGGGCGGCCGCGTCGTCCAGGTCGTGCATGCGCTCCTTGGGGGCGAGGCCGTGCTTCTTGCGATCGCGGTCCCGGACCAGCTCCGCGCCCTCCTGGTACCCGATGAGGGGCAGGAGCTGGCTGTTCACGAACGTGCCGTTGTCCAGCACGATCATGCTCGCGCCCGCGTTGGTGAAGCCGGGCGGCGGGTACTCGAGGTCGAAGTCGAGGGTCATGTCCTGGCCCGGCTCGAGGGGATGCTCGAGCGCGTAGCGCTTCCATCGCAGGTCGGGGCGCGATTCGACGAGCCGCATCGGCACGCTCCCGGCGAGCTTGCGCACCCGGGCCTGCTCGGAAATGTTGACGAAGAGCTCCGGGATCGCCCCGCCGCTCTTGTTCTTCAACGTGTACGTTCCCCGGAAGCGCACGCGGTGCTCGCGGGGAAAGAGATCGACATCCACGCGCACCGCGACCACCTTCGGCTGCGCCCGGGCGAGGAGCGGCTTGTACGCTTTCTCGTACTGGGCCCGGAGCTCCTCCTGCTCGAACTCCGTGCGATAGGGATTGAGCACGTTGGTGTTGTAGTAGATCCACGCGCCCGTCGCGATGAATACCATCGCCGCCAGCGTCGCGGTGAGCCCGAGGGGGCCCGTCCAGCGTCCCTTCGCGATGCGCACGCGCACGCCCCAGTCGGTATCGGCGCCGCGCACCCAGAAGAGCCGCGCCACCACCAGCAGCAGCACGCTCGCCGCCGCCCAGTAGAGCTGGAACCAGCGCACGGGCCCCAGGAGGTGCCCGTAGCCGTTCATGTCGGAGTACATGACGCTGGGCACGGCGCCGAAGTGGTAGAGCAGGAGGTCGTAGCCGAAGGCGCCGGCCATGGACTCCACCAGGTAGTAGAGCACCACGAGGAAGTGGCCCAGGTACTTGTGGTTCACCACCGAGTGGATCGTGAGCGCCAGCGCGGCGATCATCCAGTACTCGGGAAGCTGCAGCAGAAAGAGGCGGAAGAAGTACTGCCCGAGCTCCAGGTGGGTGTAGCCGCTCGCGAGCTGGATCATGACGCCGCACACGAGCACCACTACCTGCAGCAGCACCTGCATCGCCATCAGCGTCGCGAGCTTGGCGATGAACGGCAGCCAGCTCGGCGTGGGAAGGCTGTCGGCGATGAGGGCCATGCGCGCATCGCGCTCGCGCCACACGAGCTCGCCCGCGTAGAACGCGGTGATGATGAGCATGAACAGGCCGAAGGTCCCGGAGGCGAAGTCGAGCACCTGGTAGGTCACCGGGTAGGTGTTGGTCCCGTAGAGGCTGCCCACCACGCGTGCGTTGGCGAGGATGAAGAGCGCGCCGGTGAGGACGATCACCAGGAAGTAGACGTTCTTCACCGTCTCCCGCAGGTAGAGCGCGACGAGGCCCGGCAATTGCCGCAGGAAAGCGATCGCCCGGGTGTCGAGGAGCACTTGCGGAAGCACGACGGAAGCGCCGGGCGCGGCGGCGCTGTCCTCGCGTGGGCTCGCATCCGTACGCGCCTTGCGCTCCGGCGCGGCGAAGCTCATGCGGAAGCGGGCGTAGCAGAAGCCGAAGACGACGGCGCCCACGGCGAGCCAGAGCGCGCGGTTCCAGGCGAGCTCGCCGGAAAAGGGGATCAGGCGCACGTTCTTCTCGGCAGGGCTCCAATAGCGCGTCACCAGGCCCAGCGCCGTGGACCCGATGGGATCGATCAGCGCCGCGAAGGTGCGATTGTCGATGTCGCGAATGAGCCGCAGTGCCACGAGGTAGCCCACCAGCACCACGACGCCGGCGATGTACACCGGGAGCATCCGGCGTGCGAGCGCGGCCAGCCCGAAGAAGCAGGCGCCGAGGAAGAGGATGTTGGGCAGCAGCATCACCAGGTACGGCTGCACGAACGCGGCGAACGACCACGGGCCGATGCGGGTCGCGTCCACGCCCGGCCAATGGGTGCCCACGAGCACGCCGAACGCGATGCCGAGGAAGATCACCACCAGGATCGCGACCGCGCCCAGGTAGCGCCCGGCGAAATAGTCGCGCTTGCCGATCGGGCTCGTGAAGAAGAAATGGAAGGTCTGGTACTCGAAGTCCTGCTGGATCGCGCGCCCCATGAACGCCGCCACCGTGACCACGCCGAGCAGCCCCAGCACGGTGATGGTCTGGGCGAGGGCGTAGGGCGCGTTGATGTAGACCTTGTCGGAGCCGAAGACGACGTTGGCCGAGGCGAACGCCCCTCCTGCGGCCGCCATCCAGAGGGCCGCGAGCGCGGCGAAGACCACGAAGTAGACGTACGTCGACAGGCGCCGCAGCTTCGTCCTGAACTCGAACCACGCGATGGCGAGCACGATGGGGTCTCAGGCGGGCGCGGGCGCGGGCTCGAGGTGCCCCGCCACGGCGCTGAAGTACACGTCCTCCAGCTCGGGCTCCACCGCCTCGAAGCCCGGCGCGGGGAGCGCCTCGGAGTAGACACGCACCACCGTGCGGCCCGACTGCAGGCGCGTGGAGATCACCGGCAGGCTCGCCTGCACCCCGGCGAGGGCGTCGCGGTCCACGACCCGGCGCCAGATCCTTCCCGCGAGCTTCTCCACGGCGCTGCGGGGCTCGCCGGCGAGCAGCACCCGCCCCTTGCTGATCACCGCGAAGCGGGGGCACAGGTCCGCCACGTCGTCGACGATGTGGGTGGAGAGGATCACGATCACGTCGTGGCCGATGTCGGCGAGCAGGTTGTGGAACCGCACGCGCTCCTCCGGATCGAGCCCCGCCGTGGGTTCGTCCACTATGATGAGCTTGGGATTGCCGATGAGCGCCTGGGCGATGCCGAAGCGCTGGCGCATGCCCCCGGAGAAACCGCCCAGCTTCTGCTTGCGCACGGCCGCGAGGTTGGTGCGCTCGAGCAGCGCCTCGACCGTGGCCTTGCGGGCGCGCGCGTCGGTCACGCCCTTCAGGCGCGCGAAGTGGTCGAGCATCTCCTGGGCGCTCACCTTGGGATAGACGCCGAATTCCTGCGGCAGGTAGCCCAGCAGCAGCCGGACGCGGTCCTTGTCGCGCAGCACGTCGATGTCGTCGAGCATGGCGCTGCCGCTATCGGCTTCCTGCAGGGTGGCGAGCGTGCGCATGAGCGTGGACTTGCCCGCCCCGTTGGGTCCCAGCAGCCCGAACATGCCGGGCGCGATGGTGAGGGACACGCGGTCGAGGGCCTGCACGCCGCCGGCGTAGCGCTTGGAAAGATCGCGGATCACGAGCTGCATCGGGATTCTCCTTCAGGCTTCGGCGCCGCGGCGCAGCTGCGCGTCGGTCCGCCGGTGCTGCATGAGGCTCGCACGCAAGTCGTCCACTTTGCGGTGCAGCTGCTGGATCGCGAACTCGGCCTTGATGTTCACGCGGAAGTCCTGGTCGGCCTGGAGCCGGTCCTTCGACGCCTGGCGGTTCTGGCTCATCATGATGATGGGCGCCTGGAGCGCGGCGATGCACGACAGGATGAGGTTGAGGAAGATGAAAGGATACGGATCCGGCGGGTGGGTGAAGAGCGCGACGCTGTTCACGATCATCCAGGCGAAGAGAAGCACGCCGAAGCAGATGATGAAGGTCCACGAGCCGCCGAAGCGCGCCACCACGTCGGCCACCTTCTCGCCCAGGGTCATGCGCTCCGCCACGAGGTCGTTCACGTTGCGGATCTGCAGGCGCGAGAGCAGCTCGTCGGCGCCGCGCAGCCGCTGGATGATGACGCCCATGAAATGGCGCGCCGCGGCGGGATGGCGGTCGACGAGGGAGGCCACCACCGCGAGCGGCAGGCAGAGCAGGGTCGTCGCCGAGGTGGCGCGGGCGCTCGCCGTGCGGCGCTGGTTGTCGAACACCGCGAGCTCGCCGAAGAAGGAACCCGCCTCGAAGCTCGCGAGGATGATCTCCTCGCCCTGCCCCGGCAGCACCACGTCCACGCCGCCGTTCTCCACCACGTACAGGAATTCGGGCACGTCGCCCTGGGTGAAGATGGGCTCGCCCGGCTCGTAGATGCGCCGCTGGGAAGCGGAGGCGAGCACCGCCACCTGCTCCGGCGGCATCTGGCTGAACAGGGGCACATCCTCGATCGCATCGGTGTCGCTCATGCGTGCCTCCCTTGCGCACAGGGGGACTTCCCGAGCGACACTGTATCAAAGGAACCCGCCGGATCCTCCGGGGAGGATCCAGCGAGCAAGGGGGACGGGTTCTCCGGCCCGAAGGCCGGAATCGCGGGACGGGCCCGCGAACGACGGCGCGCTAGAAGCGCCGGGCGTATTGCACGCCGATGGAATACTCGTGCATCTGGATCTTTTCCTGCATCGCGAGCCCCGGCGAGAACGCGTTGAAGAGGCTCGGGGCCGTCACGTCGTTGCTGAAGGCATACATCCCGGCCAGGGTGATCGCGCTGTCGCGGTCCTGGTTCCAGGTCGCGCCCACGGTGATGTGCTGGCGGACCACGCCGGGAGCGAGGATGTTGAAGGTGACGTCCCCGGGCTTGATGGGGTTGTCGCTCACGTTATATCCGGCGCGCACCGTGAGGCCCGGGTTGACCTTGTACTGGAAGCCCAGCTTCCACACGTCGATGTCGCGCCAGCCGAAGCCCGCGCCGCCCGAGCCCCCCAGGCACGCCGAGGACACGCCCGCGCCGCACATGAGCACGAGGCTGCTCGCGTTGCTCACCGACTTCGAGTCGCTGTAGTTGATGCGCTCGTAGTCGAGGGCGACCTGGAATTGCTCCGTCGGATCGAACGCGATGCCCACGCCCCAGTGGGACGGGATGTCGAAGCCGCCCGACTCGGCGAAGAGGCCCTTGTACTTGTCGAACTCGCCCATGCTCATCTTGGTGGCGTAGGAGACGCCCACGGCGAACTGGGGCGAGAGCCGCCCGTAATAGCCCACGCGCGCCCCGAACCCGGTCGAGTTGGCGTAGCCCCGGTTGGACACGTTGCCCGGGGAAGTCGAGAAGCCGGGATTGTCGAACGCCTGCACGCCCTCGGCCTTGAAGCGCTGGTAGGCGAAGAGCGGGGCGATGCCGACGGAATGCCCGGGCGCGAATTGGTAGGCGACGCTGGGGGCCACGATCAGCTGGATCAGGTCCACGCCCAGACGGCCGCTGCCGCACAGCAGGTTGTAGCTCGCCTGCCCGGGGTTGAAGAGCTGGCAGGCGCTTTGCGCCGGGATCTGCCCGCCGGGATAGTCGGTGTTCATGCCGCCGTTGCCGTACACCGTGAGGCCGTAGGACATGTTGGCGTTGGCCATGCGGTTGTACGCGAACTCGGGCACGGCGAAATAGTTGCTGTCGCTGTCGGCCTTGCCGTTGAGGCCGGCCTGGGCCGGGGCGTCGGTGCGCTCGGCGCTGCGATGGGGACTGAAGAGGTCGACTCCCAGCTCCCAGCGGTTGCCGGCGAAGACCATGGTGGCGGGGTTGTTGGCAGCGCCGAAGGCCGAATCGGTGACCGCGATCGACGCGCCTCCCATGCCCTTGGCGACCAGGCCGTAGCCGTGGGAGAAATATCCGTCCGTGGCATGCGCGACGAACGGAACCGCCGCGGCGAGCGCGACGATCAGCTTCTTCTTCATCTGGGTGCTCCTCCTGAATGTATGTGGCTCATATGAACAGGCTCACGTCCGCGTCCCGCGCCATGGGCAGGAAGGAAGCGGCACCGACGTAATCGGAAACCTCGGGAATGAACTGGTCGCGGGAATAGCCGAAGAGGTCGACGGTCATCTGGCAGCCGATCAGCTTCACGCCCGCCTCGACGCAGGCATCCCTCAGCTCGGCGACTTCCGCGACACCCTTGTTGTGGATCGTCATCTTCATCATGGAAGTGGCGAACGCCTCGAAACCGGGGATCGAAGCCTGCACGATGTTCGGGATGTTCCACTGGATCGACTTGAACCAGTCGGGGCCGAAGGGCATCTTCATCGGCATCGCCGGGTTGCCGAGCGGGCTCACGTGCAGGGGCGAGAGGTCCTTCTTCAGCAGCTCCAGCCCGTAGAAGGTGAAGAAGATCGCCACGTTCCAGCCCAGCGCGGCGGCGGTGGAGGCGAGGATGAAGGGCGGATAGGCCCAGTCGAGGGTGCCCTTGGTCGCGATGAGGGTCATCGAGGGCGTCCTCGATTCCTTCAACGCGGCGAGCTTCGCTTCGAGCCGCTCGTCGAGGACCGCGTCGACGCGTTCGCGCACCATGCGCTCGATCGTGGCCGAATCGACCAGTGCGGAAACCGGGTTGTCGCCCATGTTCACCCTCCTCCAAGAGGACGTCGTGCTGTCCGTCGGCCATGCCCCAGCTTCGATGGTGCACGGGTAGCGCGACGTCGGCTTGATCGGGCGCAAGCCTGGTCCATCGCGCTGCCGCGCATCGTAATACTCTCGGGGGGTATATGCAAGATTGCTGATGGACGATGCTACCGATACCCCTTTGGGTATAGCATGCCGCCTTCCTTCCGGCCCCGAGAAAGCCCGCGCGCGATGTCCCATCCTTCCCTGCACGATTCCGAGTCGCGGTCGGCGATCGAGGCGCGGCTCGCCCGCGTCGAGGGCCAGGTCCGGGGCATCCGGCGCATGATCGGCGAGGATCAGGCGTGCGAGGACATCGCGCTGCAGCTCGCCGCCGCGCGCAAGGCCCTCGACCGCGTGTTCTACGAGATGGTGTCGTGCATGATCCGCATGGAGGCGCCGGGCAACGCCGCCGCCCGCACCGAGCACGCGAAGAAGATCGCGGAGCTGCTGTCGCGGTTCGGTTGAGGCAATGCCCCCATGAAGATCTGCATCGTCTCCGACAGCCACGATCGTGCCGACCCGCTCGCGCAGGCCGTGCGCGAGGCCAAGGCGCTCGGCGCCGAGGCCGTGATCCATTGCGGCGACTTGATCGGCGCCCAGACCATCAAGCCGGCGCTCGCCCAGGGCCTGCCGGTGCACGCCATCCACGGCAACAACCTGGGCGATGCGCAGGCCATGCATTTCCAGTCGCGCATGAGCAACGGGCAGCTCCAGTACCACGGCCCCGAGGCGCGCATCGAGCTGGGCGGCCGGCGGATCGTGGTGGTGCACTACGACCACCACGGCTACGCGTTCGCCTGCACCGGGGAATGGGAGCTGGTGTGCTGCGGGCACTCCCACAAGGCCGAGGCCCGCAAGGTCGCCAACGTGAAGGGAGGCGAGTCCTGGCTGGTCAACCCCGGGACGGTGGCGGGCCTGTCCGCCCCGGCCACCTGGATGCTGGGAGACCTCGCGGCCATGCGCTTCGAGGTTCATACGCTGAATCTATAGCCGCATAGTCGTAATTTTATGCGGCCCTGTATGCCGACTCGTAGAATCCCCGGTCACGGAGGATCGCATGTTCACAAACAACCCTTTCGCGTCGGCGGCGCAGCTCCTTCCCGCCGGATTCATGAAGTGGTACCTGGTCCTGATGGTCCTGGCGGTCATCGTCGGCACGCTTCTCGACATGGCCCACAAGGGCAGCGCCACTTACTTCTTCAACAACTGGCGCAAGCCGAAGGCCAAGGGCGCCCGGCAGCTGGGCGGCGGCGAGCTCGTCTCGATCGCGGCCGGGACCGTCCTCGTGGACGTGATGACTTCCGGCGAGTTCTGCAACCCGCGCCGGCGGCTCGCGCACCTGCTGACCATGTACGGGTTCGTGATCTACCTCGTCACCACGGCGATCATGGTGTTCGGCGATCCCGCCGGGGAAATCGTCCCGCTTCTCTGGTGGATCGGCGGCCTCATGGTCTGCCTCGGGGGCTACTGGTTCTGGTTCTTCATCCGCGTGGACGTCGCCGCCGAGGGCCATTCGCCGTTCCGGTTCGTGCAGGCCGACATCTTCATCGTCTCGCTGGTCGCGAGTGTCACGCTCGGCCTCGTCTGGGCCGGGACGGGCGGCGGGGTGGGCTTGTTCTTCGGCCTGTACCTGCTCGCCACCACGGTGCTCTTCGGCTCGGTGTTCTGGTCGAAGTTCGCCCACATGTTCTTCAAGCCGGCGGCAGCCTTCGAGAAGCGAGTCACCCGGGCCGACGGCACGGCGGAGAACCTGCCGACCCAGACCCGTGACGATCCCGAGCAGCAAAGACGGCACTCCATGGAACTGTTGCGGGACGCTCCGATGGACATGGGACTCGGCATCAAGCGCGACGCGCCCCGCCACTACTAGAAAACAGGAGCCGACTTATGCCTACCTTCGTGTACATGACGAGGTGCGACGGATGCGGACACTGCGTCGACATCTGTCCCTCGGACATCATGCACATCGACCCGACCTATCGCCGGGCGTACAACATCGAACCGAACATGTGCTGGGAGTGCTACTCCTGCGTGAAGGCCTGCCCCCAGCATGCGATCGATGTGCGCGGGTATGCCGATTTCGCCCCGCTCGGCCACAGCGTCCGGGTCGACCGCGACGAGCGCAAGGGCACGATCGCCTGGAGGATCAAGTTCCGGGACGGCACGGAAAAGAACTTCCTGTCGCCCATCACCACGAAGCCCTGGGGGACGGCGATCCCCAAGCTCGCGGATGCTCCCGCCCCCAGCAAAGAGATGCGCGGCGGCGAGCTCCTGTACAGCGAGCCGAAATACATCCGCATGGATGAGGGCGGCCTGCGCTCGCTCAAGGACGCCGGCCTCAAGCTGAAGAAAGGCGTGTACTACTAATGGCCTACAACACGATCGTCGAAGATGGCATCGACATCCTGGTCGTCGGTGCGGGACTTGGCGGCACGGGTGCCGCTTGGGAAGCGAGATTCTGGGGCCGGGACAAGAAGATCGTCATTGCCGAGAAGGCCAATATCGATCGCTCCGGAGCGGTCGCCCAGGGCCTGTACGCCATCAACTGCTATATGGGCACGCGCTGGGGCGAGAATAACCCCGAGGACCATGTCCGCTACGCTCGCATCGACCTGATGGGGATGGTGCGCGAAGACCTGCTGTTCGACATGGCCCGTCACGTCGACTCCACGGTGCACCAGTTCGAGGAGTGGGGCCTGCCCATCATGAAGGACCCGAAGACCGGTCGCTACATGCGCGAAGGGCGATGGCAGATCATGATCCATGGCGAGTCCTACAAGCCCATCGTGGCCGAGGCCGCCAAGAAATCGGCGGACAAGGTCTTCAACCGCATCTGCGTCACCCACCTGCTGATGGATGAAAGCAAGCCGAACCGGGTCGCCGGTGCCGTCGGCTTCAACGTCCGCACGGGCAACTACCACGTCTTCAAGGCGAAGACCGTGATCTGCGGGGCGGGCGGCGCCTCCAACATCTTCAAGCCGCGCTCGACGGGCGAAGGGGCCGGCCGCACCTGGTATGCGCCCTGGTCGTCCGCGTCCGCCTACGGCCTCATGATCGACGCCGGCGCCAAGATGACGCAGATGGAAAACCGCATCGTGCTGGCGCGCTTCAAGGACGGCTATGGCCCGGTCGGCGCGTACTTCCTGCACCTCAAGACCTATACGCAAAACGCCCTGGGCGAAGAATACGAATCCAAGTGGTTCCCCGCGTTGCAGAAAATGGTCGGCAAGGAATATCTCGATCCAGAAGCCTCGCACCTGACCCATCGGCCGATCCCGACCTGCTTGCGCAACCATTGCATCATCAGCGAGGTGAATGCCGGCCGCGGCCCCATCCACATGGTGACCATGAAAGCCTTCCAGGATCCTCACCTGGAAGAGGTCGGCTGGGAAAACTTCCTCGGCATGACCGTCGGCCAGGCGGTTCTGTGGGCCGCCACCGATGTCGATCCCAAGAACGAGAATCCCGAGCTGACCACCTCCGAGCCCTATGTGATGGGCTCCCACGCGACCGGGTCGGGTGCCTGGTGCTCGGGTCCCGAGGACGTTTCCCCGCCCGAGTATTTCTGGGGCTACAACCGCATGACGACGGTCGAAGGCCTGTTCGGCGCCGGGGATGCGGTCGGCGGCACGCCGCACGCCTTCTCATCCGGCTCGTTCACCGAAGGCCGTCTCGCCGCGAAGGCCGCCTGCAAGTACATCGACGACGGAAAGGGCGAAGGCATCGTCGTATCCGCCGCGCAGATCGAGCGCCGCAGGAAGGAGATCTACAAGCCTCTCGAGCACTACCGGCTCTACCGCAATGCGATCGTGGCGGGGACGGTCAACCCGCACTACATCAATCCCCAGCAGGGCCTCGACCGGCTGCAGAAGCTCATGGACGAGTATTGCGGCGGCTATACCGTCAGCTACATGACCAACGAGAAGCTCCTGAATATCTGCCTCAAGAAGCTGAAGCTCATGGAGGAAGATCTCCAGAGCCTGGCCGCGAAGGACCTTCACGAGTTGCTGCGCGCATGGGAGCTCATGCACCGTCACCGGGCGGCAGAGTGCGTCACGCAACACACGCTCTTCCGCAAGGAGACGCGCTGGCCGGGCTACTACTACCGGGGCGACGCCATGAAGGTGGACGACGAGAACTGGCACGTGCTGACGGTCTCCCGTCGCGATCCGGTCAGCGGCGAATACACCATGGAGAAGGCGCCTTGCTATCACCTGGTTGGGGACGAGGACGCGCCGAAGGCAGAAGCCAGCGTTGAACATCATTGAAAGGACCGACGAGGAGATACGGGCCATGGCCGACCCCCTGTGGCGCGATCTCCTCAGGCACTCCAACGAAGGCAAGTACGGAGAGTTCGTAGCCAAGTTCGCCAGATCCTTCGCCCTTGCCATGAATCAAGTCACGGTGAATCACCAGTTCGCAAATAGCGAGCTGGCCAGGAACCTCGCTGAAGATGCCGACTATCTCGGCGTCATCCGCCGGGGCGAACATGTGACGGTTCTCTACCGCCAACGCAGCACCAAGAAGCCGGGCGAATGGCTCGGCAGGCTGGTCCTCGGCTACGAAGATGGCGAGGTCAGGATCTTCGCGGCGTCCATCTTCTGATGGGCGCGCGGCGAGACTCCCTCTCCCTTGGGCAGAGGGCCGGGGAGAGGGTCAAAATTGACATGAGTGAAACGGTCCAGGACGGCAAGTTGGTCGAGCTCACCTACAAGGTGACCGACAAGAAATCGGGTCACGTCCTCACCTGCGTCGAATTCCCATTGGGCTATATTCACGGACACAATGAAATCCTGGCCCCCTCCGTCCATATGGCGCTGGAGGGCAAGTCCGCCGGCGATGTCATCGAAGTGCCGATCGACGGCAATCGCATCTTCGGCCCGAGAGACGAGTCGCTCGTCTTCACCGATCGCATCGAGAACGTCCCCGAGGATTACCGGAGAATCGGCAACTCCATCCTCATGGAAAACGACAAGGGCCAGACCCGCAGCTTCATCGTGACGCGGATGGACGACAAGACACTGACGGTCGACGGCAACAATCCGCTTTGCGGCAGGGAGGTCGTCTTCAGGCTCGAGATCCGGACGGTGCGCGACGCCACCGCCGAGGAGATGAAAGCCGGGGGAGCGATCGGCGCGGAGCCGAATATCGACCCGGCACTCATGAGACCGGTTTGACTTCACGGATAAGGGAGGACCGATGAGCGAGCAAAAACCCATCACCAAGGTTCCTGACGGCCATACGCGCTTCTATACGACGCGCCAGATGGCGCCGAACGAAAAGGGGTATGTGGGCTACGAAACCGTCTGGAAGCCGTTCCAGAAGGAAGCCGAATACAAGACGCCGAAGAAGCCGTAGGCGTCGTGCCGCGGCGTAGACGGCCAGCGGTATGCACGTGTTGACACATCCTGGCTCGCTTGGCTCGGCATCCGCCTCGTGAGGGAGCAGCTTCCCTCTCGGATGCCCTGGCGGAATCACTGGAATCGGAACTCGAGACGCGAGGCGATCTCGCGCTCGTCGGCGCCGGCTCGTAGGTCCATGCTCGCCCGACGGATCTCGTGGTGCCAGCAGTCCATGTTCCCTCCAGTTGTGCCTCCTGGCGTATCAAGCCACAAGCTGACCAGTCGCGGACCGCTTCTCTACGCTCATTGCTTCGTCACCGTGTTGCCCACGTGATGCGATACCCATAGATTCGCCCCATCGAACGCGATGCCGACCGGCGTTGGCGCCGACGGGAATGTGCCCATGTTGGCTCCATCGCTGGCGCGTAACTTGGTGATCGCTCCTACGTCGTACCCGGTCACCCAAATGCTTGCTCCGTCGAAGACAAGAAAGTATGGCGTCGTTCCGACGGGAAACGTGCACGGAGCAATGCATGCCCCGTCAGCCGCGCGAAGCTTCGTCACGGTGCTATCTATTAGATTCGCGGTCCAAATATTTTGGCCATCGAACGCAATGCCAAGCGGAAAAGCGCCGGTCGAGAAGGTCCCCAACGGTGCGCCATCCGAGGCCCTGAGCTTGCTGATGTTGTTCGAGCCGGTGTTCGTTACCCAGATCTTGGTGCCATCGAAGGCAACACCGTACGGCGAGCTCCCGGCTGGGTAAGAAGC
>JAAOZZ010000472.1 GCA_012274175.1 Betaproteobacteria bacterium | reverse complement strand
TGGTGAACAACGCCGGCGTCTATCCGGAATCCACGGAGTCGAAGGTGGTGGACACGCCCACCTCGGTGTGGCGCGAGACCTTCGAGACCAACCTCTTCGGAGCCGTGCGCATGTGCCGCGAGGTGGTGCCGCTCATGAAGCGGCTGCGCCACGGGCGCATCGTCAACATGTCGAGCGGCCTGGGCCAGCTGCACCAGATGGGCGAGGGCAGTCCCGCCTACCGCGTGTCCAAGGCGGCGCTGAACGCGCTTACCCGCACGCTCGCCTCCGAGGTCGCCGGCAGCGGGATCCTGGTGAACTCCATGAGCCCCGGATGGGTCAAGACGGACATGGGCGGCGAGAACGCGCCGCGCACCGTCGAGGAGGGCGCGGATACCGCCGCGTGGCTGTGCCTGCTGCCCTCGAACGGGCCGACGGGCCAATTCTTCCGCGACCGGAAACCCATTCCCTGGTGATCCGCAGGACCTTCCGCCACTTCTTCCTCTTCCTCGCCGCGGGGCTCGCCCTCGCCTCGTGCGCACGCCTCGCGTACCTGAACGCCTCGGTCGCGTATTCCAACGCGACGCCCCTCGTCCTCTGGACCATCGACGACTATGTGGACCTCACGCGCGGCCAGAAGGAGTGGCTGCGCGCCCGTCTCGCGGGCACGATGGCCTGGCACCGCGAGCGCGAGCTGCCCGAGTACCGCCGCTTCCTCGAGTCCATCGCCGCGCACGCAGACCGGCCCTTCACCGAGGCGGAGGTGGCGAGCGCCTACGGGATCCTGCGCGACGACTACCACCGGGTCGTGGAGCACGAACTGGCCGACGGGGCGGAATTCCTGGCCCAGCTCGACTCCGCCCAGCTCGCGCACCTCGAGCGCCGCTTCGCCGAGGAGAACGGCAAGCTCGCGCGGGAGTCCGTCCGCGGCTCGCCGGAGGAGCGGCGCGAGCGCAGCGTGAAGCGGATGATCGGTCACCTCGAGGAATGGACCGGCAAGCTCACGGCCGCCCAGCGCCGGATCGTGAAGGCGCGCGTGGGCGCGTTTCCCCCGATGATCGAGAATCGCCTCGCGGACCGGAAATACCGCCAGGGGGAAACCCTCGCGATCGCGCGCGAGCGGGACCGGGCGAAGGCGGTGGCGGCATTGCGCCGGCTGCTCGTGGACTCCGACGCGTGGCGCCGGGACGAGTACCGGCGCAAGCTGGGCGAGCGCGATGCGCTCGCGTTCCAGATGATCGCGTCGCTGAGCGCCACCCTCTCGGCGGGCCAGCGCGCCCACTTCAAGGCGCGGATCCGGGGCTACGTGGACGACATCAACCGCCTCGCCTCCTCCGGTTGAAGCACCTCAGAAGCGCTGCTTGAACGCCTCCGTGGCGGCCACGAGGCGCGAGCGGATGCCGGGCTCGAAGGCGGAGTGGCCGGCGTCGGAGACGATGGTGTAGTCGGCCTCGGGCCACGCGCGGTGCAGGTCGTCGGCGGAGACGGCGGGGCACACGATGTCGTAGCGTCCCTGCACGATCACCGACGGGATCGGCCTGAGCCGCGCGGCGTGGTCCAGCAGGAAGTTCTCCGGCAGGAAGATGTCGTGGCGGAAGTAGTGGGCCTCGATGCGCGCGAGCCCCAGGGCCACGCGGTCCGACGCGAAGTCCGCCACCAGCGCTGGATTCGGCAGCAGTGTCGAGCACGAGCCCTCGTACACGCTCCAGCTGCGGGCCGCGGGCATGTGCACGGCCGGATCCGGATCCGTGAGGCGCGTGTGGTACGCCGTGAGCAGGTCCGCGCGCTCGGCTTCCGGAATGTAGCCCGCGAACGCCCGCCACGTCTCGGGAAAGATCGCCCGCAGCCCGTAGAGGAACCAATCGATCTCGCTCCTGCGGCACAGGAAGATGCCGCGCAGCACGAGGGCGCGGCAGCGCTCCGGATGGTGCTCGGCATAGGCGAGCGCGAGGGTCGAGCCCCACGAGCCGCCGAAGATCATCCAGGCCTCGATGCCCAGGTGCGCGCGCAGCCGCTCCAGGTCCGCGATGAGGTGCTCGGTGGTGTTCTTCTCGAGGCAGCCCAGCGGTGTGGAGCGCCCCGCCCCGCGCTGGTCGTAGATCACGATGCGGTAGAAGGCGGGGTCGAAGAACTGCCGGTGCACGGCGGAGGCACCCGCACCGGGCCCGCCGTGCAGGAACACGACCGGCACGCCGCGGGAATTTCCCGATTGCTCGAAATACATGCGGTGCGGGGCGTCGAGATCGAGCATGCCGCTCGCAAAAGGCTCGATCGGCGGGAAAAGCGGCAGCAAATCGGGGTGTGAATGCTTGTCCTGGGGCATATGAACCGGCTTGACGAATATCACTAGGAGCTTATCAAAAAACCCTTAAACTATGCGGCGATGCAACATAACGACCGAGAGGCCTGACGTGGAGGCGATGCTGTACCAGATGTACGACTGGCAGCGCACGGCGCTGGAGCCCTGGCGCATGTTCGCCCAGGCGGCCAACGAGATCTACGGCCACCCCGACAGCCCCCTTTCCTACCTCCCCGGCAGCCGCAACGTCGCCGCCGCCTTCGACCTCATGACGCGCCTCACCCAGCATTACGGGCGGCCGCCGTTCGGCATCACCTCGGTGCGCTGCGGCGCGCGCGACTATGCGGTGAGGGAAATCTACGACATCGAGAAGCCCTTCTGCCGCCTGCTGCATTTCAAGAAGGAAGGCGCCCCGGCGCAGCCGCGCGTGCTCGTGTTCGCGCCGCTCTCCGGGCACTTCTCGACACTGTGCCGCGACACGGTGAAGGCGCTCCTCGCCGACCACGACGTCTGGGTCACCGACTGGGTCGACGCGAAAGAGATCCCGATCACGGTGGGCCCGTTCCACTTCGACGATTACGTCGGCTACGCGCGTGAGTTCATCACCTTCATGGGGCGCGAGTCCCACGCGATCTCGGTGTGCCAGCCCACGGTGCCGGTGATGGCCGCGGTCTCCCTCATGAGCGCCGCCGGCGAGGACATCCCGCGCACGCTCACCATGATGGGCGGCCCGATCGATTCGCGCAGGAGCCCCACCGCGGTCAACACGTTCGCCACGCAGCGCCCGCTCTCGTGGTTCGAGGCCAAGGTGATCCAGCGCGTGCCGATGCGCTATCCCGGGTTCATGCGCCGCGTGTACCCCGGCTTCCTGCAGTTCGCCGGTTTCGTCGCCATGAATCCCGACCGGCACATGGAATCGCACGTCCAGTACTACCATCACCTCGTCGAGGGCGATGGCGAGAGCGCCGACCAGCACCGGCGCTTCTACGACGAGTACAACGCGGTGATGGACCTGCCCGCCGAGTACTACATCGAGACCATCGAGCGCGTGTTCCAGAAGCACCTGCTGCCGCAGGGCCGGCTCGTCGTCGCCGGCGAGCGCGTGCGCCCCGAGGCGATCAAGGGCACGGCGCTCTTCACCATCGAGGGCGAGCTCGACGACATCTCCGGCAACGGCCAGACCGAGGCCGCGCAGTCCCTCACCAAGGGCATTCCCCTCAGGAACAAACAGCACTTCGAGGCCAAGGGTGTCGGCCACTACGGCATCTTCAGCGGGCGGAAGTACCGCGAGATGATCTATCCGCGCATCCG
>JAAOZZ010000471.1 GCA_012274175.1 Betaproteobacteria bacterium | reverse complement strand
TCGCCTTCGAGGAAGCTTCGCAGCTTCTCCGAGCGCGAGGGATGGCGGAGCTTGCGAAGCGCCTTGGCCTCTATCTGCCGGATGCGCTCGCGCGTCACGTCGAATTGCTTGCCGACCTCTTCCAGCGTGTGGTCGGTGTTCATCTCGATGCCGAAGCGCATGCGCAGCACCTTGGCCTCCCGGGGCGTGAGGGAGTCCAGCACGTCCTTGGTCGCCTCGCGCAGGCTCGCATAGAGCGCGGAGTCCGAAGGCGCGAGACCGGCCTGGTCCTCGATGAAATCCCCCAGGTGCGAGTCGTCGTCGTCGCCGATCGGCGTCTCCATGGAGATGGGCTCCTTGGAGATCTTGAGGATCTTGCGGATCTTCTCTTCCGGCATCTCCATCTTCACGGCCAGCGTGGCGGGATCGGGCTCGTTGCCGGTCTCCTGCAGGATCTGGCGCGAGATGCGGTTCATCTTGTTGATGGTCTCGATCATGTGCACCGGGATGCGGATGGTGCGCGCCTGGTCGGCGATCGAGCGCGTGATGGCCTGGCGGATCCACCACGTGGCGTAGGTGGAGAATTTGTACCCGCGGCGGTACTCGAACTTGTCCACCGCCTTCATGAGGCCGATGTTGCCCTCCTGGATGAGGTCGAGGAACTGCAGCCCGCGGTTGGTGTACTTCTTCGCGATCGAGATCACGAGGCGCAGGTTGGCCTCGATCATCTCGCGCTTGGCGCGCCGCGCCTTCGCCTCGCCCGTGGACATCTGCCGGGCGATCTCCTTCAGGTCCTTGATCGGGATTCCGACTTCCTTCTGCAGGTGGATCAGCGCATCCTGCTGCTCCATCACCGCGGGCTTGAAGCGGTCGAGCGCCTTGGCGTAGACCTTTCCGGAGGCGATCTCCTCGTTGGCCCACTTGAGGTTGGTCTCGTTGCCGGGAAAGACCTTGATGAAATGCGCGCGCGGCATGTTGGCGTTGCGCGTGCAAAGCTCCATGATCTCGCGCTCGTGGGAGCGCACCCGCTCGACCAGCCCGCGCAGCCCGTTGCACAGGTGCTCCACCTGCTTGGCGGTGAAGCGGATGGCGAGCAACTCGCTCGAGATCTCCTCCTGCAGGTCCTTGTACGCGCGCGAGCGGTAGCCCTTCTCCGAGAGCACCTTCTTCATCTTCTTGTAGAGGCGCCGGATCTTGTTGAAGTGGGCGAGCGCGTCGTTCTTCAGCTGCTCCAGGTCGGCGCTGGCGACGGCCTCGTCCTCCGCCTCCTGCTCCTCGGCGTCCAGCTCCTCGAGCTCTTCCTCCTCGGTCAATTCCTCCTCGACGACGTCCTCGCCGTCCTCGTCCACGAGGCCGTCGACCAGCTCGTCGATGCGCATCTCGTCCTTCTCGATCAGGTCGGACATGCGCAGGATCTCCTCGATCGTCGTCGGGCACGACGAGATCGCGTGGATCATGTGCTTCAACCCGTCCTCGATGCGCTTGGCGATCTCGATTTCGCCCTCGCGCGTGAGCAGCTCCACCGAGCCCATCTCGCGCATGTACATGCGCACGGGGTCCGTGGTGCGCCCGAACTCGGCGTCGATGGTGGTCGAGAGCGCCTCCTCGGCCTCCTCGATCACGTCTTCCTCGGCGATCGGGGTGGGCGCCTCGTTCATGAGGAGCTGTTCCGCGTCGGGCGCCTCGTCGTAGACGGCGATGCCCATGTCGGCCAGCATCGTGACCACGCCCTCGATCTGCTCGGCGTCGGTCATGTCGTCGGGCAGGTGGTCGTTGATCTCGGCGTACGTGAGGTAGCCGCGCTCCTTGCCGAGGACGATGAGGTTCTTCAGCCGCTTCTTCTGCGCCTCGACTTCGGCGATCTTGAGCTCGGCCTTGTGCTCTTCCTTGCTGGATTTCTTCACGTAATCTCGCTCCCGCGCGGGCATTCGGGGAAAACCGGTAATTGTATCAAAGTTTTGACCGCCCTTCCGGGGCCGGATTCCCGGACTTGGCGGTGGCGAGCCGGGCGTGGTGCGCCTGGAACTCGGCCTTCTGCTCGGGGGTGGCCTCGCCGGCTTCCATCAGCCGGAGGAGCTCGGTGGCGCGGCGCGCGCGCCGCTCCTCCCCCATCTTCTCCACCAGGCCGTTTGCTTCCGACCCATAGTCGAAATCGGGGCTCTCGGCCTGTTTTAAAAGGGGTTCGGCTAGCGCATCCACGATGGCGGCCTGGTGCTCCGAACCCTCAAAGTAAGCACTCGCTTGCCCAAGGGTCCGGCCGGGCTCCTGCCGGAAGAATTCCACCGCCGCCCGCAGCGCGCCGGCGTCGGTTCCCGGCCCGTCCAGGACCTCGTCGGGAATGCTGCCCACCAGCCCGGGACGGGCCAGCAGCAGGGCGAGCAATTGCCGGTCCGGCGCGGAGATCGCGTGTCGCACCACCCGCGCGGGCGTGCGCGGGGAGCGGCTCTCGCGCGCCGGCGCGGGCAAGAGCCGGTCGATTTCCTCGGGGGTGAGCTTCGCGATCTCGGCGAGCCGGCGGCGCAGCATGGCGGACAGCGCGGGCGCCTCGATCTGCGCCAGGAGCGGTTTCGCCTCGGCCAGGAACCGCGCGCGGCCCTCTTCGGAGGCCATGTCGGCATGGCCGGCCAGCTCGGAGAAGAGGAACTGGGACAGCGGCTTGGCCGCCAACAGCGCGCTAGCGAAGGCCTCCTTGCCCTGGCGGCGCACGAACGTGTCCGGATCGTCTTCGGGCGGCAGAAACAGAAAACTCACGACCTTGCCGTCGGAGAGCACCGGCAGGGAAACCTCGAGCGCCCTCCACGCGGCCTTGCGCCCCGCCGCGTCGCCGTCGAAGCAGAACACCACGTTGTCGGCGAGCTTGAGCAGCTTGGCCACGTGGACGGGCGTGGTCGCGGTGCCGAGGGTGGCCACGGCGTTCTCGACTCCGTGCTGCGCGAGGGCGACCACGTCCATGTAGCCCTCCACGACGATCACCTGGTTCGCGTCGCGGATCGCGCGCCGGGCCTGGTAGAGCCCGTAGAGCTCGCGCCCCTTCTCGAAGAGCGGTGTCTCGGGAGAGTTCAGGTACTTCGGCTCGCCCGCGCCGATCACGCGCCCGCCGAACCCAATCACGTTGCCGCGCGCGTCCAGGATGGGGAACATCACCCGGTTGCGAAAGCGGTCGTAGCGGCGCGACTTGCGCTCCGGATGGGAATCGTCGGGCTCCGAATCGATCACGAGTCCCGTGTCCTTGAGGGAGGCGGTTCCATAGTCCGTGAACACCTCCTCGAGGTTCTGCCATCCATCGGGGGCGTAGCCCAGGCCGTAGCGGGCGGCGATCTCGCCCGAGAGGCCGCGCCCCTTGAGGTACTCGATCGCGGCCTTCGACTTCTTGAGCTCCGCCCGATAGTACGAGAGCGCGTCCATCATGCGCGCGGCGAGACCGGGCGCGGGCGCGGAAGCGCCGTGGACCGGCCGCGAGCTCGTCTCCGGCACGGCCATCCCGACGGTCTCGGCCAGGCTGCGGATCGCCTCCGGATAGGCCAGGCCCGAATACTCCATGAGGAACCCGATGGCATTGCCGTGGGCGCCGCAGCCGAAGCAGTGGTAGAACTGCTTCGTGGGGCTCACGGTGAACGAAGGCGTCTTCTCGTTGTGGAACGGACAGCACGCGCTGAAGTTCGCGCCCGCCTTCTTGAGCTTCACGTACCGGTCCACCACGTCGACGATGTCGACGCGCCCGAGCAGGGACTGGATGAATTCCTGCGGGATCATGCGGGATTATTGCCCCGCGAGCCTCGCCTTGACGAGTGCGGAGACCTTGCCCATGTCGGCCCGGCCCGCGAGCTTCGGCTTCACCACGCCCATCACTTTGCCCATGTCCGCGGCGGACTTGGCCCCCGTGGCCGCGAGCGCCTCGGAGACGATCGCTTCGATCTCGGGCCCCGAGAGCTGCTGCGGCAGGTAGGCTTCCAGGATGGCGATCTCGAATTTCTCCTTGTCGGCCAGGTCCTGGCGTGCGGCCTTCTCGTACTGGGCGATGGAGTCCTTGCGCTGCTTGATCATTTTCTCGACCACGGCGACGACCCCCGCGTCGTCGAGGGTGATGCGCTCGTCGACTTCGCGCTGCTTCACCGCCGCGAGCAGCAGGCGCAGGGCTCCCAGCCGATCGGCTTCGCGCGCCTTCAGGGCCGCCTTCATCTCGTCGTTCAGTCGTTCACGCAGTGCCATGGGGCCTCCCAGGGGCGGTTCCGGAAACGAACGCGGCGAGCGGGGCGCGGGGCCCGGCTCGCCGCGGAAAATCGGTTGCAGGACGCGCGTGCGCGCCGGCGGCCCGTCAGTACAGCTTCGGCGGAAGCATCTGCGCGCGCATGCGCTTGTAGCGGCGCTTGACCGCGGCGGCGTGCTTGCGCTTGCGCTCGGCGGTGGGCTTCTCGTAGAACTCGCGTGCGCGAAGCTCCGTGAGGAGGCCGGTCTTCTCGACCGCCCGCTTGAAGCGGCGCAGGGCCACGTCGAACGGCTCGTTT
>JAAOZZ010000470.1 GCA_012274175.1 Betaproteobacteria bacterium | reverse complement strand
GGCCGCCTTCGTCGCCGCCGCGGGATTTTTCCCTGCCGATGCGCCCGGCCTCGTCCATCTCCCGCTGCTCCTCCGGGGAACGCGGGGCGGCGTCGCGCGCTTCGCGCTCGACGTCGTGGCTGCGCAGGTGCTCGCGGAGGCCGCGGTCGTAATCGCGCGTGGCCTGGTAGTTGCCTTCGCCGTGCGGCCCGCCCTGCTGGGGTTTGTCTTTCGGTAGATTGCCGGTGGCTTTCATCGCGAGCTCCTGTCCTGCGCCGCCGGATCCGCGCCCGCCGCCTTCAGCGGCGCGGTCTCGGAAAGCGTCGAATGGGAATGGTTGTCGCCTTCCTGGGGCATCTTTTCCGACTGCGCGGTCTTCGAGACCCCGCCGGCGCCGGCGTCCACGGCAGTGGTCCCCGGCGAGTCCCCGGTGGGCGGCGCGGGAACGGTCCCGATCACCTGCGCCGAGGGATCGGCGGACACGGCGGGAGGCGAATCGCCGTGCCGGAAATCGCAGCCCGCTAGGCCCGCCAGGGCGACGGCGATCGCGAGGACCGTGGGGGGGAACGCGCGTGCGCTTTTCATGGCTATTCTCCGTCCGGCCGCCCGGGCGGCGACCACAAGAACACCTTAGGACGATCGGGGCGGAGGGTTTATCGGACAAGCGCCCGGGCGCGCGTAGGAGCACGCCGGTCAGCGCCGGCGCGCGGCGCCGCGGTACTGCGGATCAGAGGAAGAGGACGGCGGGGAAGACGGCGATCGCCAGCACGATGAGGACCCACTCGCAATTCCAGCGCTTCAGGTGGCCCGTGTAGTGCAGGATGATTGCGACGATCGCGAAAGCGTAGAAGGCAGCGAGAAGCATCGGTCTTTGACTCCCCTTTGGTGGCGCTAGGATACAGCAAAGGACCTGCGCGGCCTAGACCGCATCCTCGCCCGTTTCCCCCGTACGGATGCGCACCACCTGGCCCACGTCGACCACGAAGATCTTGCCGTCGCCGATCTTTCCCGTGCGCGCCGCCTTCACGATGGCGTCCATCGCCTTTTCCACCAGGGCGTCGGCCACCACCACCTCGACCTTCACCTTGGGCAGGAAATCCACCACGTACTCGGCCCCGCGATAAAGCTCGGTGTGTCCCTT
This sequence comes from Betaproteobacteria bacterium, assembly GCA_012274175.1. Classification (GTDB taxonomy): domain Bacteria; phylum Pseudomonadota; class Gammaproteobacteria; order Burkholderiales; family Usitatibacteraceae; genus Usitatibacter. The sequence continues at coordinate 2,356 of JAAOZZ010000470.1, read as the reverse complement.
CTGGCGGCCGAATCCCTTGACCTCGGTCACGGTGAGGCCGGTCACGCCGATCTCGGAGAGGGCTTCGCGCACCTCGTCCAGCTTGAACGGTTTCACGATCGCTTCGATCTTCTTCATGACGAGCGCGCTTCTTCAGGACTTCGGTCGGAACCCGGATGTTATCGGATAGCGCCAGTCCTTGCCAAACGCCCGCGGCGTGATGCGGATGCCGGGCGGGGCCTGGCGGCGCTTGTATTCGTTCACCTGGATCAGGCGCACCACCTGGCGCACCGCGTCCAGGTTGTAGCCCATGCCCGCGATCTGCTCCGGCGACATGTCGCGCTCCATGTAGCGTTCCACCACGGCGTCGAGCACTTCGTAGGGCGGAAGGCTGTCCTGGTCGGTCTGCCCGGGGCGCAGCTCCGCGCTGGGCGGGCGGTCGATCACCCGCTGGGGGATCACCCGGCCCTTGGAGTTGCGCCAGTTCGAGAGCCGGTAGACCAGCGTCTTCACGATGTCCTTGATCACCGCGAAGCCACCCGCCATGTCGCCGTAGAGCGTGCAGTACCCGGTGGCCATCTCGCTCTTGTTGCCCGTGGTGACGACGATCGAGCCGAACTTGTTGGACAGCGCCATCAGGAGCGTGCCGCGGATGCGCGCCTGCAGGTTCTCCTCCGTGGCGTCCTCGGCGCGGCCCCGGAACGAGTCGGCGAGCTGCGCGCGGAAGGCGTCGAACATGGGCCCGATCGGGATCTCGGTGTACTTCACGCCGTGAATCCGCGCCATCTCGCGCGCATCCTCGAGGCTCATCGGTGCGGTGTAGGCCGAAGGCATCATCACCGCGTGCACGCTGTCGGCCCCGAGCGCGTCCACGCACACGGCCAGCACGAGGGCCGAATCGATGCCGCCGGAAAGCCCCAGCAGCACCCCGGGGAACCGGTTCTTCTCCACGTAGTCGCGCACGCCCGTCATGAGCGCGCGGTAGACGGTCTCTTCCTCCGTGAGCGGCGGGGCGATGGGGCCGCGCACCTTCGCGCCGTCGACCTCCACCACGTCGACCGCCTCGAGGAAGGTCTCGCCCTGGTAGGCGAGCATCCCCTCGGCGTCGAGCGCGAAGGAGGCGCCGTCGAACACGAGCTCGTCCTGGCCGCCGGTCCAGTGCACGTAGAGCAGCGGCAGCTTCGTCTCCTTCACCCGGGCGCCCATGACCTGGTAGCGTTCCGCGAGCTTGGTCCGATGGTACGGGGAGGCATTGATGCTGAGCAGCAGCTGCGCTCCGGCCGCCTTCGCCTGCGCCGCCGGCTCCGGGAACCACAGGTCCTCGCAGATCGTGAGGCCCACCTTGAGCCCGTCGACCTCGAACACGCAGGGACGGTTGCCCACGTCGAAGTAGCGCTTCTCGTCGAAGACCTGGTAGTTGGGCAGCCGCTGCTTGAAGTAGAACGCCTCGATGCGCCCGCCCCGCAGCACCGCCGCGGCGTTGTAGCGGGTGCGGCCTTCGCGGTGCGGATATCCCACGACCACTGCGATGTCGAGGCAGTAGGGTGCAAGCTTCATCAGCTCGGCGGCGCACTGGTCGCAGAAGTCGTCCCGGAGCAGCAGGTCCTCGGGCGGGTAGCCCGAAAGGGCCAGCTCCGGAGTCACCACGAGCCGGGCTCCCGCGACGCGCGCGGCGTCGATCGCCCGGCGGATGCGATCGGCGTTGCCGGCGAAGTCGCCCACGGTGGTATTGATCTGAGCGACTGCGATCTTCATGGCACGCGCTAGAATGGAAAGGGCGATTATAAAGCCCCACGTGTCCGAGACCCTGCGCTACCTGGAAACGCTCGACGGCGTCGACGCCGCCGATTGGGACGCGCTCGCGGGTCCCAACCCGACGCTCGCCCACGCCTTTCTCGACAGCCTGCACCGCTGCGGCTGCGCCACGGCCGCCCACGGGTGGACGCCCTGCTTCCCCACGCTATGGGAAGGCGATCGCCTCGTGGGCGCCGCGCCGCTGTATGCGAAGTCCCATTCGTTCGGCGAATACGTCTTCGACTGGGGCTGGGCCGAGGCCTACGAGCGGCACGGCGTGGCCTACTACCCGAAGCTCGTGTGCGCGGTGCCGTTCACGCCGGCCACCGGGCCGCGGCTGCTCGCCCGCGATGCGCCCACCCGAACGCGGCTCGCGGCCTCGATGCTCGACCTCGCGCGGGATTCCGGAATGTCGTCCCTGCACGTGCTCTTTCCCGCCGACGAGGACGCCGAGGCGCTGCGCGCCTCGGGGATGCTGGAGCGCACGGGGGTGCAGTTCCACTGGAGCAATCCCGGTTACGGCAATTTCGAGGAGTTCCTCGCCGCCCTGTCCCACGACAAGCGCAAGAAGATCCGCCAGGAG
>JAAOZZ010000469.1 GCA_012274175.1 Betaproteobacteria bacterium | reverse complement strand
GACGTCGCCCCGGAAGTGAACGGTTTCTGGGACAACCAGAGCTTCCACAACTACGCCGACTACGCGATGACGGCCCCGTTTCGCGCGGGCCTCGCGCAGCTTCTCGAACGCGGTCGCGCCGAGCGTTGCGCGGTCATGTGCGCCGAGGCGGTGTGGTGGCGGTGCCATCGGCGCATCATCACCGACTACCTGCTCGCCTCGGGCGAAGCGGTCTTCCACATCGTCTCCGGGGACGTGCCCGAGCCGGCGCGCATCACGCCGGAAGCGGCGGCGGGTCCCGGAGGCGTGCTCCTGTACCCGGCGCGGCAGCAAGGACTCCTTTAGCGCCGCGCTTCCCCCGGCCCTAGCGCAACAGGGGCGAGAGTGCCGCCGCCGCGCGGCGTAGCGTCCGGACGTGCCTGCGCGCGGCCTCCAGCGGCAGCCGTACGGAAGGAGCATGCACCGCGATCGCCGCGATCGCCTTTCCGCGCTCGTCCAGCACCGGGACCGCCACGGCGACCATCCCCGCGGCGAACTCCTCGTCGTCGATGCCCACGCGTTCCTTCCGGATCCGCGCAAGCTTCGCCACGAGGCGATCGGGGTCGACGATCGTGCGCTCGGTGTAGCGGCGCAGCGGCGCCGAGCGCACGATCGCCTCCATTTGCCGCTCGGGAAGGAAGCTCAGCAGGAGCTTTCCGGTCGCCGTGCAATGGCTCGGCACCCGCGAGCCGGGCGCGAGGTGCATGCGCAGCGGCCAGTCCGTCTCCACCCGGTCGATGTAGACGATCTCGCTGCCGCACAGCATCGTGAGGTTGCAGGTCTCGCCGATCTCGTCCACCAGGTTGCGCAGCACGCGGTGGCGCGCTGCGTGGTTCACGGAGTTGACCAGCACCGAGACCGCGAAGTCGGACATGCGCCGGCCCTTCGCGTAGCCGCGGCCGCCGGGCTCGGGGATGAGCACGCGGTCCTGCTCGAGGCGCAGGAATATGCGGTAGGCGCTCGCGCGCGGAATGCCGAGGTCCGCGGAGAATTCGGCCGCGGTCACCGGCCGGTTCGCGCGCGCCACGTATTCGAGCGCCGACATCACGCGCGAGACGAGGTCGCGGGGCGAGCGCGTCCGCGCGGCCTTCGCCGCGGGAAGGCGCTTCGTGCGACCGGGAGTCTTGGCGCGCTTCGTGGCCATCGTTGGGTTCGCGTCCGGGCCCATCATATCGAATCGGGCCGCGGGGGAGCGCGATTTCGCGCGTCTCACTTTCCGGCACGTGCGCGTATTGAAATCGCTTGACATGGGCCGACGCTCTCGCCTAGCGTGGCGGTCGGAACGGCGATCGTATTCGACAGAGCCGCGGGCCAGGGCCGGGCGCCGACTACATACCGAGGAGAACTGCCCATGGCCGAGGCGCGGGAGCGCACGCCGCCGGACGCGTTGCTCGTGGCGATCGCGCTGCTCGAGCTTCCCAGCATCTGGGTCGCCAAGCTCGCGGCCTGGGTGATCCTGCCCATGACCGGTGCCCTGGTGTACGAGGTGGTGTCGCGCTACGTCTTCGGCAAGCCCACCACGTGGGCCTACGACATCACGTACATGATGGCGGGCACCCTCTTCATGCTCGGGTCGTCCTATGCCCTGCGCAACGGCAGCCACGTCCGGGCCGATTTCCTGCTGACCTCGCTGCGCCCACGCTGGCAGGCGCTCATCGACCTGGCGCTCTACCTCTTCGTGTACTTCCCCGCGATCGGGCTGTTCTTCTGGGTGAGCCTCGACTTCGCGGTGCAGTCGGTGCGGGAGCACGAGACGTACCCGGGAAGCCCGTGGATGCCGGCCATCTACCCGCTGAAGATCGTGATGCCGGTGACGCTCGGCCTGCTCCTGCTGCAGGGCGTGGCCGAGGTGCTCAAGGCGCAGTGGACGGTGCGGACCAACGCCTCGTTCCGGCGGCCGGATTAGCGGGCATGTCGAATCCCGTCCTCGGGCTGGTCTCCCTGGTGGTCGCCGTGCTGGGCGTGCTGACCGGCTTCCCCATGGCGTTCATGTTCATCTTCGTGGCGCTCCTCTTCGGCTACATCGGCTTCGGGCACGAGGTCTTCTACCTGGTCACGTACCAGTTCTTCGGACTCATGACGAGCGTCGAGCTCGCGTCGATTCCGCTCTTCCTCTTCATGGGCTACCTGCTGGAGCAATCGGGACTCATGGACCGGATGTTCGAGGCGCTGCGCATGACCCTCGGGGGCCTCAAGGGCTCGCTCTACTTGATCGTCATGCTCGTGGCCACCGTCTTCGCCGCCGCCACCGGCATCGTGGGAGCCTCGGTGACGGTGCTGGGCGTCATGGCGGCACCCATGATGATCCGCAGCGGCTACAGCACGCGGCTTTCGGCGGGGATCATCGCCGCGGGCGGCACGCTGGGCATCCTCATCCCGCCCAGCGTCATGCTGATCGTGATGGGGCCGCTCATGGGCGTGCCGGTCTCGGATCTCTTCGCGGGCGCCATCGTTCCCGGCCTGCTGCTCTCCGTGGTCTATCTCGTCTACGCGATGATCCGCGCGCACATCAATCCCGCGCTCGGGCCCGCGCTCACCTACGACGGGCCCAAGCCGTCGTTTGCCGTCAAGATGCGCGAGCTCGCGCTGGGCGTCATTCCCATCGCGACCGTGATCATGGCGACCCTCGGCCTGATCATCGCCGGGGTCACCACTGCGACCGACGCCGCGGCGACGGGTGCCTTCGCCTCTCTGATACTGACGGTCGCCTACCGGCGGATGGGGTGGAACCGGTTCAAGACCGCTGTGTTCCGCACCCTGGAGACGACCGCCTTCATCATGTTCCTGATCGGCGCGGCCAACTTCTTCGGCGCCGTGTTCGCGCGCCTCGGCACCGGCAACCTCATCACCGAGGTGCTCACCTCGCTCCCCATTTCCCCGACGGCGATGCTGCTGCTCATGCTCTTCGTGATCTTCGTGCTCGGGGGCCCGCTGGAATGGATCCCGATCGTGCTCGTCGTGGTCCCGATCTTCCTCCCGATCGTGAAGCACCTGGGGTTCGACATGCTCTGGTTCGGGATCCTCGTGGCGGTGACGCTCCAGTCGTCGTGGCTCACGCCTCCGATGGCGCTCTCGGCCTATTTCCTGAAGGGCGTGGTGCCGCAGTGGAGCATGAAGGACATCTACCTCGGCATGGTGCAGTTCGTGGTGCTGCAGCTGCTGGTGGTGCTCGTGCTCATCAAGTTTCCGATCCTGGTGACCTGGCTTCCGAGCGTCACCGGGATGGATTGACGCGATGTCGAATCGATCGAAGCCTTGCAATCCGGTATCCCGCGGGGACGGCCGCCGTGCGGCCGGGGAGGGCGCCATGAGATGAAGCGAAGCGGCTGCACGCAGCGTCGTAGCGAGGATCCCCTGACCGGGGGATGACCACGGCAAGAGCGAAAGGAGAATTGGCGATGAACACGATCCGAAGCACGGTGATGCGCTCGCTCGCGGCATGGGGGCTCGCGCTCCTGTGGGCGTCGACGGGGGCCTACGGCGCCGACGGCAAGGTCTACCACATGACGATCCAGACCGTTGTGCCGACGTCGAGCATCTACTACCAGCTCATGCAGAAGTTCGGCCAGGAGATCGACACGATGTCCGGCGGCCGGCTGAAGGCCGAAGTGCTGCCCGCGGGCGCGGTGGTGCCGACCTTCCAGGAGCTGGACGGCGTGAACAACAACGTGGTCCAGGCGGCGTTCTCGTGGGCCAACTACTGGACGGGCAAGAACTCGGCTTTCGTGCTCTTCGCGAACGTGCCGCCGGATACGGGCATGGACCAGGCGAGCCTCCTCGCCTGGTACTACCGGGGCCCCGGAGAGGCGCTCTACAACGAGCTGCTGCACGACGTCATGCACCTCAAGGTGAAGGCCTTCATGATGCAGCCCATGGGGCCGGACCCGCTCGGCTGGTTCAAGAAGCCGATCGAGAACATGGACGATTTCGCCAAGTTCAAGTACCGCGCGCCTCCCGGCATTCCCGGGCAGACTTACAAGGAAATGGGGGTCGCAGCCGTGGCGATGCCCGGCGGCGACATCGTGCCCGCGGCGCAGCGCGGCGTGATCGACGCGGCGGAGTGGATCGGCCCCGCCGACGACCAGGCGCTGGGATTGCAGAAGATCTGGAAGTACTACTACCTCCAGGGCCTGCACCAGCAGACCGACGTCGGGCAGCTCATCGTGAACGAGGACTTCTGGAACTCGCTTCCGCCCGACCTGAAGGAAATCATGCGCGTGGCCGTGATGGCCACCGTGGCCGACTCCATCAACTCGGACATCTACGACAACGCGCTGGCGCTGAAGGCGCTCGGGGAGAAGGAGCACGTGGTGCTGCGCGACACGCCGGCCGACTACTATCCGAAGTTCATCGCGGCGAGCAACAAGGTCACGAAGGAATACGCCGCGAAGAACCCGTTCTTCAAGAAGGTCCTCGACTCCCAGATCGAGTTCGCGAAGTCGGTCTACCCGTACCACAAGCGGGTGCTCGAGCTCTACTTCAACATGGTGAAGACCGCGCACGAGCAGCATCGCTGAGGCAGGGCGGGGATAACGGACCTCGGGCCCCGGGGGCCGGATAAGGGGCGCGGCGGCAGGCCGGGCGAAATACGTCCGGCCTGCCGCCGGCAACCCCGAAAATTCCACAAAGACCGCAAGGGATTTTCGCGCGCGCGAACGTGCGCCCGGACGCTACCGTGCGTCCATGGTCGCCACCGATCCCGCGAAGCTGCCCGAGCTCTCCGACGAGGAGCTCGAGCGCGTGCATGGCGGCGACCGCGGCTTCGTGCCCTCAGGCGCGCTCGAGGGCGAGGGCGATTCCCTGTCCCACTCCGATGCACATGGTGCACAGGGCGTAGCGCCCGCCGGTGCGCAGGAGCTGGTAGGTGGCGGTGGCGACGAGCCGCGCCCCGGAGGCCCCGAGGGGATGCCCCAGGGCGATCGCCCCGCCGTTCGGGTTCACGTGTGGCGCATCGTCGGCAATCCCGAGGTCGCGTAGGGTCGCCAGCGCCTGGGAGGCGAAGGCCTCGTTCAGCTCGATCACGTCCATCTTCGCCACCGGAAGTCCCAGCCGCGCGAGCAGCTTCTTCGACGCCGGCGCCGGGCCGAAACCCATGATGCGGGGCTCCACTCCCGCGGCCGCCATGCCGAGGACGCGCGCGCAGGGTACGAGGCCATGCTTCTTCGCTGCGTCCTCCGACGCGAGCACGAGCGCGCAGCTCCCGTCGTTCACCCCCGAGGCGTTGCCCGCGGTGACCGTGCCGCCTTCCTTCACGATGGGCTTCAGCTTCGCGAGGGCCTCCATCGAGGTCTCGCGCGGATGCTCGTCCTTCGAGACCACGACCGCGTCGCCTTTCCGCGCGGGCAGCGTGACGGGCACGATCTCCTGCGCGAGGGTGCCGTCGGCCTGCGCGGCGAGCGCGCGCTGCTGGGACCGCAGCGCGAACGCGTCCTGGTCCGCGCGCGAGATGCCGAATTCGGCGGCCACGTTCTCCGCGGTCTCGGGCATCGAATCCACGCCGTGCATCGCCTTCATCCTCGGGTTCACGAAGCGCCAGCCGATGGTGGTGTCGTACACCGCGTTGGCGCGCGAGAAGGCGCCCTCCGCCTTGGGGCTCACGAAGGGCGCCCGCGTCATGCTCTCCACGCCTCCCGCGATGCCGAGGGACGCTTCGCCCGCGCGGATGGCGCGCGCGAGCTGCCCCACCGCTTCCATGCCCGAGCCGCAGAGGCGATTCACGGTGGCCGCGGGCACCGTGACCGGAATGCCCGCCAGCAGGAGCGCCATGCGCGCCACGTTGCGGTTGTCTTCGCCCGCCTGGTTGGCGCAGCCGTAGATCACGTCGTCGATTGCGGCCCAGGCGACGCCGTGGTTGCGCGCCATGAGCTGCGCGATCGGGATCGCGGCGAGGTCGTCGGTGCGCACGGTGGCGAGCGCTCCGCCGTAGCGCCCGAAGGGCGTGCGGATCGCGTCGCAAATGAAGGCTTCGGACATCGGCGTTGCTCCTCGCCGGAAGTGGATGCGGCGAACGGGCGATCTTACTATGCGACGCCCACGAATCGATGGAGCGTGGCGGGATCGGCCAGCAGCTCGGCGCTCGCGGCCCGGTGGGCCACGCGCCCGCGCTCGAGGACGAGCGCCCGTCCCGTGAGTTGCAGCGCCAGGCGCGCGTGCTGCTCGACCACGATCGCCGCCATGCCGCTGGGGCCCACGATGCGCTCGAGCACCTGCATGAGATCGTGCACGATGAGTGGTGCGAGTCCTTCCATGGGCTCGTCCAGCAGGAGGAGGGCAGGATTCACCATGAGCGCGCGGGCGATGGCGAGCATCTGCTGCTCGCCGCCGGAGAGCTGGTTGCCGAGGTTGCGCCGTCGCTCCGCGAGGGCGGGGAAAAGCTCGTAGACGCGCGCCGCCGTCCAG
>JAAOZZ010000006.1 GCA_012274175.1 Betaproteobacteria bacterium | reverse complement strand
GTTCTGGACCGGCGAGAGGTCGACGTTCAGCGCCATGGCGTCGATCGGTTGCGGTGGGCCTCGAAATTGCGCACGAAACGGTCGGTGATCCCGCGGTTGCCCGAGATCACGACCACGTTTTCCGCGTTGCGGGTCCGCGCGGAGCGGGTGAAATTGTAGCTCCCCGTGATCACCGAAGCGCCCGTCCCGCCGCCGTCGACGATCACGATCTTGTTGTGGGAGGCGGCAGGCGAATCCTCGAGGTACACGCGGGCCCCGGCGCGCGCGAGCGCGGCGAGCCACGGCAGGCCGCCCGTGCGCTGCTGCGCGGCGTCCCCGATCACTTCCACCGCCACGCCTCGCCGCAGGGCCGCGAAGAGCGCGCGCGCGATGCGCCGGTCGGTGAAGAGGTACGCCTGGACCTGCACCCGGTCGCGCGCTCCGTGGATGCGTCCCGTGATCGTCCCCGCCACGTCGTCTCCCGGCGTGAACGCGACCTCGACCTGCGCCATGCCGGCGGGAGCGTGGGCGGCGGCGGCCGGGAACATGAGCGCGAAGGCGATCACCGCCCACGGTGCGAGCCGGCCAACGCGCATCACGGCGCTTCCTTTCCCGCGTCCCTTTCCATCACGGCGGCGAAGAATCCGTCGGTGTCGTGCACGTGCGGATAGAGCCGAAGGAACTTCTCCGCGCGGGGAAGCGCGATGCCCTGGCGGGCGAGGATCCCGTCCACGGGCACCAGGTGGAACTGCGGGTGGGCCGCGAGGAATTCCTCGACGATGGCCTCGTTCTCCTCGGCGAGCAGGCTGCAGGTGCCGTATACGAGCCGCCCGCCGGGCTTGAGGAGGGCCGCGGCGGCGGCGAGGATCGCGCGCTGCTTCGCGTTCAGCTCCGCGAGGCCCTCCTCGGTCTGGCGGGACTTCAGGTCCGGATTGCGCCGCAGGGTGCCCAGCCCGGTGCACGGCGCATCGACCAGCACGCGGTCGATCTTGCCGCGCAGGCGCTTCACCTTCGCGTCGTTCTCGTTGGCGATGCGCTGCGGGAAGACGTTCGAGAGGCCCGAGCGCTTGAGGCGCGGCGCCAGGTGGGCGAGGCGCTTGTCGGAGACGTCGAAGGCGTAGAGCCGCCCGCTCGAGTGCATCGCCGCGCCCATCTGCAGCGTCTTGCCGCCCGCGCCGGCGCAGAAGTCCACCACCATCTCGCCGCGCCGCGGCTCGACCAACATGCCCAGGATCTGGCTGCCTTCGTCCTGCACTTCCACCGCACCGTCGAGGAACATCGGGCGCTGGTTGAGCGCGGGCTTCTCGCGCAGCCTCACGCCCACGGGCGAGTAGCGGGTGGGCACGGCCTCGATCCCGTCGTAGGCGAGGCGGTCGAGCACGGCTTCCCGCGGCGCCTTGAGCGCGTTCACCCGCAGGTCGAGGGGCGCGGCCTGCTGCAGCCCGCGGGCGAGCGCGAGGAACTCCTCGTCGCCCAGGGCCTTGCGCAGGCGGGCGATCACCCAGTCGGGCAGGTCGGCGCGGATCTCGAGCGGCAAGGCGTCCAGGTCGGCCGCCTTGAGCTCGGTGAGCCACGCCTTCTCGCCGCCCTGGAGCACCGATTCGATCTGGCCCAGGCCGATCCCCTGCAGCTTCACGATCGTGGCGAGCGCGATCTCCCGCGGGGTGGCATGGGGTGTCATGTGCTCGAGCATGCGCCGGCGGCGCAGCGCCGCGTAGACGGTGTCGGCCACGAGCCCGCGGTCGCGCTGCCCGAGGCTCTTGTGGTCGCGGAAGAACTGGCGCAGCTGCGTATCGGCGGGGGCGCGCGCCGGAAGGACCACGGTGAGCGCGTGCACGATCGCATCGAGCTGGGCGCGGGAGAGGTTCATCGCTCGGAGACGCTCGTGGCGGCCTGCTCCACCATGAGGCGGTTCCTCGCTACGGGATAGCGCATCTTCACGGGAAGGTAATGCTGGTCGATCCCGAGCCACACGTCCACCACCTGCCCGTCGGCCGCGTCCACGTGGCGCAGGTGCAGCGCGCGCACCCTGCCCATGGGGATGTCGATCTCTTCCTCGCCCAGCACCTTCAAGTGGAAGTCGTAGAGCCGGCGCTGGGTGAAGACCTTGATCTGCATCGACTCGGCCTCGGACGGCGGCGGCACGTGGGCGAGCTGGAAGATCATCGAGAGCCAGTCCACGGTATCGTCGGTGAGCGGCGAGGTCTTGCGGTTCTCGCCGTACTCGAACGTGACCTTGTGGTCGGGCCAGTCGAAGTCGAGCCCCTCCTGCGCGGTGCCGGGCTTGCTCTCCACGAAGCGATCGGGACGCAGGCCCGCCGCGGTCACCGTGCCGCGGCTTTCCTGCTGGATGCGTCCTTCGAGGAAGAGCGAGAAGAACCCCACCGCCTCGCCCTCGCCGGTGATGCGGTAGGCGTCTCCTTCGCGGCTCCAGTGATAGGCCGCGTGGGCATCGACCAGCGCCGAGGTGAGCCGGTAGTCGATCGACAGGCGATCGGGCAGGCCTTCCACGGGGAAGCGCGAGGAATCCGGCGCGGGCTGCGGCGCGGTCACCATCGCATCGCCCGGAGGAGGCGCGGCGAAGGACACCAGGTCGGAAAGGGGCGTGCCCGGCGCGGCCATCACCACCCCGTCGGGGGCGATGAAATCCGTCGGCGCGGCCGCTTCGGGCGCGGCGGGCGCGCGCTCCGGCAACGGCGCCGCGGAGGCGAGATCCGCGATGGGAGCTTCCGCCGGCGGGGCGACTTCCACTGGCGCGTGTACCGCCGCCTTCGCCACGCGCACCGGCCGCCGTGCCGCGTGCCTCGGTTCCGGACGCGCGGGAACCTTCGAGACTTTCGGCTTCTGCGGCGGCAGCGCGGCGATGCGCGCGATGAAGACCGTGGGCGCTTGCTCGTCGGGCGCCGCGAAGCGCTCCGGCAGGCCGACGAAGATCGCCGCGTGCAGGGCCGCGGAGCACGCGATCGCCGCCGCGGCGATGCGGTAGCGCGGGGGAAAGGCGATGAAGGCCATCGGAGTGCCGTCAGCGCGAGCGCAGCGCGACGAGGGACTGCTCGAGCCGCAGCCCTTTCGTGTCGTCGAACACGATGCGCACGGGGAAATTGAAGCGATCCTTGGCGAGCCAGAGTTCGGCCTTGCTTTCCTTGGGGCTAGCCGTGACGCGCTCGTAGTGCACGGTGTCGAAAGCTCCCGCGGGCGTGTCGATCCGCACCTGGTCCACGAGCCGGTACGTGTAGAGCTCGACCTTGCGCCCGTTGGACATGGGCAGGGTGACGAGCGCCGATGCCTGGGTGAGGTTCATGAACTGGTACATCACGGAGATGCGGTCCTGGGTGTCGCGCGGCAGCGGCACGTCGTTGGTGTTGCCGTTCGCCTCGGAATGCATGACGCCGTGCTCCCAGTCGAAGGTCGCCTTGACGGCGCCCTTGTCGGTGCTCGCCCGGTGCTGCGCGAAGGCGAGGGGCTGCAGGCCCGCCGCGACTACCCGGCCGGTGCTGGTGAGGATGATCCGGTCGTCGAAGAAGACCTTGAGCATGCCCGCGGAGCGCGTGACGCTCTCGATCGAATAGGAGTCGCCCGTGCGCACGTAGCTCTCGTTCACGCTCCCGATGGGAATGCCCTCGGCGGTGAGCTTGTACTCGGCGGAGATCTCGCTCGGCGCGGCGTGCAGCGCCGTGCACGCGAAGCAGAGCAGGAAGGCGGCGATTCTCATCGGGGGTCGCGGGGCGAGACCAGGGTATCCGATGAAACGCCCGCGCCGCGCACCCGGACGACATCGCCTTCGCCCACCTCGATCCGGTCCTCGAGGAACCAGCGCACCGCCTGGGGATAGATGCGGTGCTCCACCTCGAGCACGCGCGCGGCGAGGGCGGCCTCGTCGTCTCCCGGTATCACCGGCACGACGCCCTGGATCACGATGGGGCCGCTGTCGAGCTCCGGGGTGACCAGGTGCACCGTGGCGCCGTGGACCTTGGCGCCGGCCGCGAGCGCCCTGCGGTGGGTGTGCAGGCCCGGGAAGGCGGGCAGCAGCGAAGGATGGATGTTGACCATGCGTCCCTCGTGGCGGCGGATGAACCCGTCGGTGAGGATGCGCATGAAGCCCGCGAGCAGGAGCAGGTCGGGGGCGAAGGGCTCGATGGCTTCGGCCAGGCGAGCGTCGAACGCCTCGCGGGCGGCGAAGCTCCGGTGGTCCAGGGCGACGGTGGGAATGCCCTGCGCCGCGGCCCAGGCGAGGCCCGGCGCGTCGGGCCTGCTGGAGAGGACGGCGCGCACGTCGAGCCCGGTGCGGGCCTCCACGATCGAGCGCATGTTGCTGCCGCGGCCCGAGATGAGGATGACGGCGGACTTCACGTCCGCGGTCAGACGATCACCGTCTGCGGGCCGCCGGAGGAGCGCTCCACGATCGCGCCGATCTCGAACGCCTCGACGCCGCCGGCCGAGAATGCGTCCAAGGCGGCGCGCGCCTGCCCGCGGGGCACGACGAGCACCATGCCGATGCCGCAATTGAAGGTGCGCTGCATCTCCGCATCCTCGATCGCGCCGTGGCGCTGCAGCCAGGCGAAGATCGGCGGGCGGGGCCAGCGGCTCGCCTCGAGCCGGGCGCAGGCGTTCGCCGGCAGCACGCGCGGGATGTTCTCGGTCAACCCGCCGCCGGTGATGTGCGCGAGGCCCTTCACCGCGGCCTTGCCGAGGACCTCCAGCACCGGCTTCACGTAGATGCGCGTGGGCTCCAGCAGCGCCTGTCCCAGGGTGCGCTTGTCGTCGAACTTCTCGTAGAGGTCCGCGCCGCTCACCGCCACCACCTTGCGCACCAGCGAATAGCCGTTGGAATGGGGGCCGCTCGAGGCGAGCCCGATCACGGCGTCTCCCGGGGCGATCGCCTTGCCGTCGATGATGGCGCTCTTCTCCACCAGGCCCACGGCGAAGCCCGCGAGGTCGTATTCGTTCGGGTCGTACATGCCGGGCATCTCGGCGGTCTCCCCGCCGATCAACGAGCATCCCGCCTGCTCGCAGCCCTCGGCGATGCCCTGCACCACGGCCGCGGCCACGCCCACGTCGAGCTTGCCGCAGGCGAAGTAGTCGAGGAAGAAGATCGGCTCCGCGCCCGACACGAGGATGTCGTTCACGCTCATCGCCACCAGGTCGATGCCGATGGTGTCGTGCTTCTTCATGCGGAAGGCGAGCTTGAGCTTGGTGCCCACGCCGTCGGTCCCGGAGACCATCACCGGCTCGCGGTACTTCTTCGAGACCTCCACCAGCGCGCCGAAGCCGCCGATGCCACCCAGCACTTCCGGACGCATCGTGCGCTGGGCGAACGGCTTGATGCGCTCGACCAGCGCGTCGCCCGCGTCGATGTCGACGCCGGCGTCGCGGTTGGTGAGGGAAATATTCGGATCGGTGGCGGTCACGGTGCGCCAAGCCTTTGGATCAAGGGGCAAATTTTACCCCATCGCTCCCCCTTCCGTCCCTGCAAGGCGGCCCGGTTCCGCCCGACAGAGCACGCGCGTTGCGCGCTAGGCGTCGCCGCTGCCCTGCATCTGGGGCAGGTG
>JAAOZZ010000075.1 GCA_012274175.1 Betaproteobacteria bacterium | reverse complement strand
GCGACGATCTTCGGCAGCTTGGCGATCAGCCGGAAGGCCGAGATCTCGCGATGCTCCGGATTGTTGATGTCGAGGGAGTCGTGGTAGAAGGCCGACAGCGCGCCCACCACGCCCACCATGACCGCCATCGGGTGGGAGTCGCGCCGGAAGCCCTGGTAGAGGCGCGCGAGCTGCTCGTGCACCATCGTGTGCCGGGTCACGGTGAAGACGAACTGGTCCTTCTGCTCCGGCGTCGGCAGCTCGCCCTTGAGCAGCAGGTAGCACACTTCGAGGAAGTCGCAGTGCACCGCGAGCTGCTCGATGGGATAGCCGCGGTAGAGGAGCACGCCCTCGTCGCCATCGATGTAGGTGATCTTCGAGGCGCAGCTCGCCGTGGACAGGAAGCCCGGGTCGTAGGTGAACATCCCGGTCTTGCCGTAGAGCGCGCGGATATCGATGACCTCGGGCCCGACGGTGCCCTTGTAGACGGGAAAATCCAGCGACTTCCCGGCCTCGTACTGGAGTGTCGCCTTGCCTTTCGCTTCCATCTTCGGTGGCTCCGATGTTCTCGCGCGCGCTTTCACGCGGCGCGCAGTTGGTCCAGCAGTGCCCGGAGATGCGCATCCGGGGCCTCGGCCCGTCCCATCACGAGGTCGAGCAGGTCGTTGTCGCCGAGCGCCAGCAGCCGCTCCATCGCCGCCGCCTCACCCTGCGTGATCGCCAACCCCGGTCCGGCCCAGTAGCGCTCGAAAACCAGGTCCAGCTCCAGCAATCCCCGGCGGCTCCTCCACATGAGCCGCTGCACTCCCCGGGCGTCCATCGCGGCCGCGCTACACGGCCCTGCGCGCAAGAAGCTCCCGGATCTTCGCGATCGCGAGCGCGGGGTTGAGCCCTTTCGGGCACACGTCCACGCAGTTCATGATCGTATGACAGCGGAAGAGCCGGTACGGATCCTCCAGGTCGTCCAGGCGCTCGTTGGTCGCCTGGTCGCGGCTGTCGGCGATGAAGCGGTAGGCCTGCAGCAGGCCCGCGGGCCCCACGAACTTGTCCGGGTTCCACCAGAAGCTGGGGCACGCGGTCGAGCAGCACGCGCACAGGATGCATTCGTACAACCCGTCGAGCTCCTCGCGCTCGCGAGGCGACTGCAGCCGCTCTCGCTCCGGCGGCGTATTCCCGTCGATCACGTAGGGCTTCACCGAATGGTATTGCGCGAAGAACTGCGTCATGTCCACGATCAGGTCGCGCACGATCGGCAGGCCCGGCAGCGGCCGGATCACCACCGGCTCGTCGAGGTCGGTGAGGCGGGTGGTGCACGCGAGGCCGTTCTTGCCGTTGATGTTCATCGCGTCGCTGCCGCACACGCCCTCGCGGCACGAGCGCCGGAGCGACAGCGTGTCGTCGAGCGTCTTGATGCGCACGAGCGCGTCGAGCAGCATGCGGTCGGCGGGGCCCATCTCCACGTCGTAATCCTGGAAATGGGGCTTGGCGTCCTGCTCGGGGTTGTAGCGCTGGATGCGGAATCTCATAGGGTCGCTCAATACACCCGGGCCTTGGGCTCGAAGGTTTCCACGGTGAGGGGCTTCAGGCGCACGGGCTTGTACTCGAGCCGGTCGCCTTCCCGCGACCAGAGGGTGTGCTTGAGCCAGTTCACGTCGTCGCGCTTGGGATGGTCGGCGCGGTCGTGGGCGCCGCGGCTTTCCAGGCGCGCGGCCGCCGAGACCATCGTCGCGCGTGCCGTCTCCACCAGGTTGTCCAGCTCGAGCGCCTCGATGCGCGCGGTGTTGAAGACCTTCGACTTGTCATTGATCCGGGTGCGCTGCGCGCGCTCGGCCACGGCCTTGATCTTGGCCACGCCCTGCTGGAGCAGGTCCGGGAAGCGGAACACGCCGCAATGGGCCTGCATCGTGCGCTGGATCTCGGCGCGCACCTCGTGCACCTCCTCGCCGTCGGACTGGGAGTCGAGCCGGCTCACGCGCTCGCGGGACCGGTCGGCCGCGTCCTTCGGCAGCTCGCGCATCTCCCGCGGCTCGGAGGCGATGAATTCGATCATCCGCTGCCCGGAGCTCTTCCCCAGCACCAGCAGGTCGGTGAGCGAATTGGTGCCCAGCCGGTTGGCGCCGTGGATCGAGGCGCAGCCGCATTCGCCCGCCGCGTAGAACCCCGGCACCGGAGAAGCGAGGTTGCCCTTCATCGGCATCACCACCTCGCCGTGGAAGTTGGTCGGGATGCCGCCCATCTGGTAGTGGGCCGTGGGCACCACCGGGATCGGCTGCTTCACCGGGTCGACGTTGGCGAACTTGATCGCGATCTCGCGAATGCCGGGCAGGCGCTTCTCGATGGTCTCCAGCCCGAGGTGGTCGAGCTTGAGCAGCACGTGGTCGCCATGCTCACCCAGGCCGCGGCCTTCCTTGATCTCGGTGGCCATGGCGCGGGAGACCACGTCCCGGGAAGCCAGGTCCTTCATCGTGGGCGCGTAGCGCTCCATGAAGCGCTCGCCGTCCTTGTTGAGCAGGTATCCGCCCTCCCCGCGCACGCCTTCGGTAATGAGCACGCCCGCGCCCGCCACCCCCGTGGGATGGAACTGCCAGAACTCCATGTCCTCGAGCGGGATGCCGGCGCGGGCGTGTTGATCACCGAAGG